>JBKJOZ010000320.1:0-3148 GCA_046595315.1 Limisphaerales bacterium | reverse complement strand
GCCCGGAACACCGAGCAAGCGCGGGCGCACCGTCCAATCTGCGTAGGTGCGCAACTCCATCGCCGACCGATTCGTGGAAGTGAAACCGAGTGCAAGAATCAAACTCGTCGAGGAAGTGAGCGGCCCCATTTTCGGCGCGTGAACGCCCTGAGGTAATTCGCCGGCAATTTCTCCGAGCCGTTCGCTGATCATTTGCCGCACCTTGAAAATATCGGCGCGTTCATCGAACACCACTGTGACGGCGGAAAGTCCTTGAATGGATTGCGAGCGAATTGAAACCAAACGTGGCGCGCCGTTGATGCCGCTTTCGATCGGGCGCGTGACGAGTTGCTCGACTTCTTCCGGCGAAAGTCCCGGCGCTTCCGTTTGAATCACGATCATCGGCGGCGCGAATTCCGGAAAAACATCGAGCTTGGCTTGCTTGGTGACGTGAAGTCCGTAAACCACGACCACGCACGCCAGCGCGATGACCACGGCGCGGAATTGCAAAGAAAATTGAACGATGCGGTTGAGCATGAAACTAATCTCCCATTTGGATCTGATCTTTTTGCTCTTCCGAAAGCAACGTCTGCGCGCCTCTGATGACGACCGGGATGGCCTCGGTCAAAGTGGCGGTGAAGAAGCCGGTTTCAACCGGATCATCCGCAGAAATTTCGCGGCGCACAAAAAAGTTTTTTTCGGTTTGCGCGTAAAACCAAAGTTTGCCGTTGAGGCGCACGATGGCGGAGCGGGGAATAATGACGCCCCGCATCGGCTCTCCGGAAACTTTCAGAAAGCCAGTGACCGCCGTTCCGGGAACCAGCCGTTGCCGATTTTCTTTTGCGATAAAAATAAAACCGCGATTCTGCGTTTGCGGTTCGACACTGGAAGCGGCGTCTAAAAATTCGGCCTCCACGAAATTGGTTTCCGTGCCGAGCGAAATGAGCCGCGCGGAAAGTGGCGCGCTCGAAAGTTCACCCACCGGCACCTCAATCCGCACCAGGGCGGCCTCCGCTGACGCCAGCGAATCGAGCAGCTCCGTCAGATTCGTTTTTTCCGCGAACGCCTTGCCCCACGAAATTTTCAAACGCAGTTTCGCCGCGTCGAGCGTCAACTCATCGTGGCGCGCGATGGCTTCGGCGGCTTGCAAATTTTTTGCCGCCGTATTTTCGCCCAGTGTTTTAAGCCGATTGGATTCCTGCCGCGAAGCCGACGCCGCGATTTGTGCCGACGCGATCTCCGAAATCGCCAAAGCCAGCGGCGCGGGATCGAGCACTTTGCCGTAGCCTTTTATTTCCGGTTGAAACGTGGTCACTGCCACCGGCGCGGCTTGCAGCGCAATTCGCTTTTGCGTTTCGTCGTCCAAAACAATTCCCGTTTCGCCTTTCTCATTTTTCTTCAGGCGCGATTCCGCGACGACCGGCTTTTCGGACTGCAATTCCAAAGCGCGCTCCTTGCTCATTTTCAGAAACGCGAAAACCAAGCCAATCGCCACGATCAGGATGACGAGCAGCAGCAGAATTATTTTAAAACTTTTTTTCACGGTTTGTTTTCCTCGGGGCGCGGGTTTTGTTCGGCGATGAGCGCCGGGTCGTTCTCGAACGGTTGTTGCACGGCATCTTCAAAATCGGCCAACGCTTTGTGGGCGCGGGTTTGCGCGTCGAGCTGGAGAAGTTGCGTCGCTTGAAATTCGATTTGCGCCGCGAGCAATTGCAACCGGTCAATTTCCCCCGCGTCGAACTGACTTTGCGCGGCGCGTTGTTGCTCGGTTTGCAACTGCTGCAATGATTCCGCGTGGGCCGTTTGTTCCTGGGCGGCGCTGAATCCCGCCGTCGCGCGATCAATCTCCGCACTGATCCTGGCCTGGAGCGCGATCAATTTCGCCGCCGCTTCCGCGCGACGCGCTTTGGCTTCGGCAATGCCGCCTCGATTTTGGTCCAGCAACGGCAATTCCACATTGATTCCCAGCGACCACTTGTTGGCGCCCTGGTCATACTGGTAACCGGGGCCGAGATGGACATCGGGAAATTGTTTGGCGATCTGCAATTGCAGTTCCGATTGCGCGGCGGCGTATTCGGCCAATGCGCCTAAAATATCCGTCCGACTTTGCAACGCGCGTCGCCGGGCTTCCGCAGAATTCGCCACCGTTTTCGTCGAAAAATTCAGGATAAAACGAGCCTCACCCAGCGCGGACGCCGGAAGTCCGAGACTTTCCGCGATGCGCACCCGCGCTTCGGCCACGCGGCTTTGCGTCCCGCCCAACTCCGCCTGACTTTTCGTCAGGGCAATGCGCGTCGCGAAAACGTCGCCCGACGAAACCGCGCCCGCGCTCAACTGTTGCTGAAACCGTTTTACGATTTCGGTTTGCACGGCCAATTGTTTTTTCAACAACTCCTGACGTTGGGTCGCATCGGCGAAATCAATCAAGCTGTCGCGCAGATTTTTGCGCACCTGCCACGCCGTCTGGGCGAGATTCAAACGCGCCGCGAGGGAAAGTTGTTTTGCTTTCGCCATGCGATAACCGCGTTTGCCTGCCGTTTCAATCGGCACATCGAAATTCAATCCCGCAATCCACGGCGTCATGCCGCTGGCCGCGTTCGCCGTGTATTCCGGGGCGAGGCCGACGGTCGGATTGGGCCGGGCTTTGGCCGTGAGCGTCTCTGCTTGGCCGAGCGACCACTGCGCGCGCGCGACATCGAGGCTCGGATGAAAATAAAAGGCGACCAGCGTGAGCGTCGGCAAATCCCAAGCGGCCGGCGGCCATTGCGAAAACTTCTGGTGCAGATTCGTTTCGACGAACGATTTGAGCTCAGGCTGGGAGAGCGAACGGGCGTCGAGCCGCGTGGCCGTTTCCGCCGGCGAAAGGGGGAGGGGATGATAACTTTCGCACCCGCTGCACAAGGCGGCGAACAAGCAGGTTTGGAAAAAGAATTGGCGCTTCGTCAACGGGGGAAAAACTATTTCCTCCTCAAAACAACTGCGAGACGAAAGATATTAATGTTTTGTCATTTCCGAATGAAACGGACGTCTCTCCAGTTGAAACCCGGCGCGTCGTTGCAAAAGAAAATGGCCGTGGCCGTCGCCAACAGCTCAGAGCTCACCACTCTTCTCCCTTCCCACCTGATAAGTCGTCGGGACGAGCTCGCGGATCATCTGGCCGAGCGCAGTT
>JBKJOZ010000069.1:0-7516 GCA_046595315.1 Limisphaerales bacterium | reverse complement strand
CGCCGAAAATGCCTTGGATTTGCGCCACGCTGGGCCCTTCGACTTGGAAATGAGTATCGCGCCAAAGCTCCTTGGTTTCCGCATTGCCAAGCCATGCATCGCTGATACACGCGCCACCGGTGAATCCAATGCGACCATCGACGATCAGCAGCTTGCGGTGGTCGCGGAAATTGAGCCGATTCAAAAGGTGCAAGCGCGCTTTGTTGTAACGTTTATATTTCACGCCCGCGTCGCGAAGTCGTTGCTCATGCGCATCCTTCAAATTCAACGTGCCAAAACCATCGGCGATGCAGCGCACCTCGACGCCGGCGCGGGCGCGTTCGGAGAGCGCTTCAATAAATTCATCGCTCATGCGCCCGGACTTCCAAATGAACGTCTCGAGGTTAATCGAATTGGTCGCGGAACGAATCGCCGCGATCATTGCGGGCACAAATTGGTCGCCGTTGAGCAGCGGCGTAATTTTGTTGCCCGGTTGAAAATCGCTGCGCAATTGGCCAGAAAGCGAATGAATGAAAGTCGGATCGGTGACGCCCCCGTCAAACGTGATCGGATGCTTCAACTGAAGTTTAGGGCCGTGACAGCCCAACCCACCTAAACAAATGACACAAACCGCAACCAGAAATTGTCGTTTCATCCGCCCGCATTTTACTGCGGCCAATGCGCACAACAATCAGCGTTGCCCCGATTTGCGTGTGAGCAATCACGATTAGGAAATTTTTCGCGTCGCTTCAACCAACCTTAAAATCGCCATCGTATTCAACATCGCTTTTGGAACGATGCCGCTGAGTTCGAGGTATTCGGGGGTTTTGGAGCCATCGGCGCTGCGCTCTGAACAATGGTCGTTGTCGCCCCACGGGCCGAGTCCGTCGAGCGTGGGAACGGCGTCCCAAATTAAATTGCCGTCGCTCAGGCCGCCACGCTCCTGAAGATTCACTGGAATTTTTAATTCATCGCCCGCTTGTTTCCAGAATTGGTAAAGGTCGTCGGTCGCTTGATTGCGCGGCCATGGTCGGCTCTCGGATAAAATTTCCACTTTAACTTCGCAAAAAAATCCATCAGCCGGACTGCGAACATCGCCGGGGCCAGCCAACGCGAGCAACGCGGATTTGCCGTGCGCATAAGCTTCGGGCGTGAAGCTGCGAAATTCTCCTTCGGCCACGGCTTCGTGTGGGACGCGATTCAAAACCGTACCGCCCGCGACGGTTCCGATGTTGAACGTGAGATCGCGCGAATAATCGGTGAGCGCGGCGATGCGTGGTAAAATTTTCGCAAGTTGTTCGATGGCATTTGCACCTTGCGGATGTTTTCCGCCCGCGTGTGCGCCGCGTCCAGTTGCCGTGACCCGCCACGTTGCGCGACCTTTTCGGGCGACAACCATCAAACGTTCGTTGCCCAGACGACCTTCGGATTCAAAAACCAGCGCGGCCAACGTTTGCTCATTGAAGTGGCTGCGACAGAGCGCGCCGAAGTCCGGCGAAAACATTTCTTCAGACGAGTTGAGAAAAAGTTTCCAGGTAATGTCTTCGAAAACTGCCGGAGCGTGAGTTTGGAGCGCGCGCAAAACGAGCCACATCATCACGGTCCCGCCCTTGATATCTTGCGTGCCGGGCCCGTAAGCGCGGTCGCCTTCCACGAGCCATCTGAAATTATTTCGCGCCTCTTCTTCCGGCGGAAAAACCGTATCGAGATGCGAAACCATCGCCACGCTGCGCGAAGTTTTTCCTGGGCGCGTCAGAACAAGATGGTTGCCAAATTTCAGATTCGTGGACGGAACAAATTCGGCCGTGAAACCGAGCGACGCAAAACTTTCCGCCGTGAATTTCGCGAGGTGATTCACACCTTCGGGATTAAGCGTCCAACTGTTGATTCCAACCATTTGACGGAGCAGTCCCACCGCAGCCGGCTGTTCCGTTTCAAAAAAATTCGCGAGTAAATCGGCGTTCGCCATGAAGAAGCATTTATGGGAAGCCCCGTTGGAAGCGAGATTGTTCTGAGCGACCGGTGGTCAGTTTCAAGCTTGCGCGCGAACGTGCTTTTCTTTAGCAATCGGCCTTCAAAATTTATGGCAAAAGCATTTCCAAATATTTCCAAAATCCAATTTGAAGGGTCGCGCTCAAAAAACCCGCTTTCTTTTAAACACTACGACGCGGACGAACTCGTCGAAGGCAAAACGATGCGCGACCATCTGCGGTTTTCTGTCGTCTATTGGCACACGTTTCGCGGGCGGGGCGTGGATGTTTTTGGCGCGGGGACGGCGATTCGCCCGTGGGATGATGGAACCGAATCGGTAAAGAACGCGCAGAACCGGGTGCGGGTTGCTTTTGAATTCATCGAAAAACTCGGCGCGCCTTTTTATGCGTTTCATGATCGCGATGTTGCACCGGAAGGAAAATCTCTCAGCGAATCGAACAAGAATTTCGACGCCGTTGCAAAAATTTTGAAGGAAGAACAAAAACGCACTGGCATCAAATTGCTTTGGGGCACGGCGAATTTATTTTCCAACCCGCGTTACATGCACGGCGCGGCCACGAGTCCGAACGCAGATGTTTTTGCTTACGCTGCTGCGCAGGTGAAAAAGGCGATGGAAGTCACGCACGAACTCGGCGGCGAAGGTTACACTTTTTGGGGCGGCCGCGAAGGTTACTCGACGTTGCTCAACACCGACATGAAACGTGAGCTGGATCATCTCGCAAAATTTCTGCACATGGCCGTCGCTTACAAAAAAAAGATTGGTTTCAAAGGCCAGTTCTACATCGAGCCAAAACCAAAGGAGCCGACCAAGCACCAATATGATTCCGATGCCGCCGCCTGCTTGAATTTTTTGCGCGAATACGGATTGAAAGATCATCTCAAACTGAATCTTGAAACGAATCACGCCACTCTCGCTGGCCACTCGATGGAACATGAAATGGAAGTTGCTGCGGCCGCCGATGCGCTTGGCTCCATCGACGCAAACACGGGCGACGCGCTGCTCGGCTGGGACACCGACCAATTTCCGACTGATATTTATCTCACGACACAATGCATGCTGACGATTTTGAATTCGGGCGGATTAAAAACCGGCGGCGTGAATTTCGACGCGAAAGTGCGACGCGAAAGTTTTGAGCCGGTTGATTTATTTCACGCGCACATCGGAGGCATGGATGCATTTGCTCGCGGACTAAAAATCGCCGCCGCCATTCGCAAAGACGGTCGCCTCGCGGACTTCGTCAAACAACGTTACGCCTCGTGGGATTCCGGTATCGGCTCGCAAATCGAAAAAAGAAAAAGCAGTTTCGCTGAATTGGAAAAATACATTTCCAAAAAAGGGGAAATCGCAAATCAAAGTGGTCGCCAGGAATTTTTGGAAAATCTAATCAACGAATTTATTTAACGAAGCGCGCGCTGAACCAAGCCCGAAGAATCAGAGCGGATTCGCATCCGCTGCGATGGGAAAATTCACACTCATCGTAGTTCCCTTGCCTAATTTTGATTTTATTTGCAGCTCTGCGAGATGCGTTTCGACAATTCGTTTGACGAGCGCCAACCCCAAGCCGGTTCCTTTGCGCTTCGTTGTGCTCAAAAGTGAACTGAATGCGCGCTCCTGCTGTTGCCGGGACATTCCTTCGCCGGTGTCCGCGAACTCGACGCGCAGATGAGTCGGCGTTTTGGATTTCCCCGCGCAAACCAGTTTAGAACTAATGGTTAATTTTCCACCGTTTGGCATCGCCTCCACCGCATTCAACGTGAGGTTGAGAAAAACTTGTTCCAATTGCGGCGCGTCGCCATGGATGGCTGGAAGATTGGGCGCGAGTCGCCGGATAAATTCCACATTTTGGTTTCGCAATTTATGTCGCACGAGCAGGCCGAGATCATCAATTAACTGGTTCACATCCACCGGCACAAAACTCGGCTCCGTCGTCCGCGCAAAATTCAAAATCTGCCCCACGATTTTATTCATGTGCTCCATTTTTTCGCCCATGATTTTGGCATCGTGCGTGCGCGGGTCGCCCACCGGAAATTTCAAATCGAGCGAATGAAACATCATTTTCATGACCGTGAGCGGGTTACGAATTTCGTGCGCCACTTCCGCCGCGAGCAAGCCAATCGCGGATAGTTTTTCGTTGCGTCGCAAGGCTTCTTCCATGTCCACAATCCGCTCGTAGAGTCGCGCTTTTTCGATCGCGAGCGCCGACAATTCCGCCAGCGCCGAAAGAATCCGGATTTCTTCGTTGGAAAAATTGTGCGCTTCGGATTTGTAAACATTCAGCGCGCCCGTGGATTGGCCGGCGAAAACCAACGGGACACTCAGCAGGGAAATCAGCCCTTCGTTCCGCGCCACGTCGACATTTTGATAACGCCCGGAAACTTGCACGTTATCGATTTGCAGCGGTTTTTTCCGACGCACCACGGTTCCCAACAAACTTTCCGCCATGAGCAACCTCGGCTTATTAATGTAATCTTCACCCGCGCCGAAACTGGCGCGCAGGTCGAGCCATTCACCACTCGCGTCCACCATCAAGAGCGAACACATTTTTGCGCCCATTAATTGACAGGCTTCCCGCGTGATGACGCGCAGCGCTTCGTCCAGATTCAGTGTGGAATTAATCGTCTGCCCAACACTGACCAGACTCTCAAACAACCGCGCTTTGAGGCGGAGCTGCTCATAAAGCCAAGTGTTGTGAATGACTTTGGCCGCTTGCCCCGCGAGGGCTTGCAGCAATTCCTGATCGTTCGCATCGAATGCATTTTTACGATTGGAATCAACGTTGATCACGCCGCGAATTTCCCCGGCGACTTCCAGAGGCACCGCCAATTCCGAGCGAACTTTCGGCTGAACCACGACATAGCGAGAATCTTCGGTAACGTCGCCCACCCGCGCCGCTTTGCCGGTGCGCGCAACCCACCCGGTGATTCCTTCGCCAATGCGTAATTTGAGTTTGGTTCCGATTTCAGCGAGGCCGATTGAAGCGTGAATTTCCAAAAACCCGGTCGTCGGATTCACCAGAATGACCGAACCGCTGGAGGCGCGCATGACGCGAACGGCCTCGCGAAGAATGAGTTGGAGGGCTTCTTCAGAATCGAGCGTGGAATGAATGACGTTGCTGACCTGGAATAAAAGATTCAGCCGGTCATAACGATTTTTCAACTCAGCAAATTCGTCGCTCATTCAAACTAGCGACGAGAATGCTGCCTCGTCAGGCGACATTCAAACCAAGAAAAAGATTCGTAAAAATATCTAACGACGGCCTATGAAAAAATTATTTATCTAACCCCGTTGGATCTATTGGCTCATCTCCTTTTTTCTCATCTTCTTTTTTATCAACCATCAGTTGCGCGCGGTCGCGCAGCAAGGGATCCAGCGTCCATTTCGCAACCAAGTAAGTCCATTTCTCCAACGTTTTTTCCCGTTTCAACTTTTCTTCAAGCTGTTTGGTTTTGTCCGCGAATTCCTTGTCCAATTTCGTTTTGTCTTCGGGTTTTTCTTCTTTGCCAGCAACCCGTTCTTTCGGAAGATTCGCGCGCACCGTCAAGGTCAAGGGATAATTTTCCCCGGACGTTTTCCCGATATTCAATGTGTAGCTAAATCCATCCATCGTTTCCAAAGTCGCAACCAGCGGTTTGTCCAAACCGATTTGCTCCGGTTTAGCATCTATCACCACATCCACAAAACTTGGCGACGCCAGAGAATTCGCGACGCCGGAGACTTTGTTGTTGTCCAACTCTTCGCCCGCTTTCACGTCCGCGAGCGTCCAGCCGCTCGATTCATTGGTGCGCAAAAGTTTCCACGAATTGGTCGCATTGGTGGAAACAAGCGAAATTGATTTCACTTTTTCCACTTTGAAGAAATCCTTGTTCAACCAATTTTCCGGTTTTGCCTCGATGTCGCTCAACGATTCCGAAATGACAAAAACATTTTTTGTTTCGGACGGCAGTGAAACATAGCGCCCGACTGGAAATCCTTCCTCGCCGAATTGCGATGGCTGCTCAGATTTTTTAATTAGTTTTTTCCCAAGAATTGCGGATTGAATTGTTTTGCCGGATTTGTCTTTGAGTTCCAGCAGCGTTCCAGAGCCCGTTCCTTTCGAGGGATCAAGCAGCTCCAATTTCACAAATTGTGATGCGCCGATTTCTTCGCTCTGCGCAATTTTCAAATCGCTCGCCTTCAAAAGAAAACCGCTGATCTGCGAAAAATCTGCGGGATAATTATTCCGCTCCTTCACGCGCCAAAGGTCGTCTTGTTTAACCAAATTCAAAGCTCCGGCGCTTTGTTTAATTTCAATTTGCGCAACCTCGTTGATCGGTAATTTGGGAAACAATTTTTGGCCGAGCTTTTCGCTGCTTGGCGAGTAAGCGTTGTTTTGCTTTTTCAGGAAAACCAAACCCAGTCCGCCAATGACGGCGACCAGCACAATTAAAATGGTCAGTTGTTTACGATTCATTTTGCTGCCGTCCTTTTACGCTTCACCACCGCCAGTGCCAATCCAGCAAACGCCACCGCCACCGGCATACCGCCGATGTTGATGACCTTCGTCCAGAATTCCAGCGCGTCCGTTTCTTTACGCAATTTTTTGCGCTCTTGTTTCAACGCAACTTTTACTTCGGATTCTTTTTGGCGAAATTTTTCAATCTCCGCTTGTTGCTCCGGCGACAAAATAAATTTTTGACCAGACTGTTTACTCTGTTGCAGCTCATTCAACTTCCGTTGCGCCTCAGCCAAGCTATCTTCCATTTCCTTAATTTTGCTTTGATAATTTTGATCCGCTTTCGCGCGCATTTCGTTGATGCGCGTAAACGGACGATTCATCGAAGCGCGGCTCCGCAAATTGATCAAATTGCTGTCGCCCGACAATTGTTCGACGAGGCTTTGCACGAAATTCAAATTATCGTTGAGCGGGCGAAGGATTCGTTGGCCAAAGAAGTTTTGCACTTCAACACTGACCTGGTCTTGCAACATGTCTGAGTCCGCCACGAGAACCACTGCGTTTTCTGCCGCAGATTCTTTCAACGAATTTTCCGTTTTCGCATCCGGTTTTTTCTCGTCGGCTTTGTCTTCGGATTTTGCTTTTGGTTTGCCATCAGGAAAAGCCGTTTTGAATTTTCCCGTGAGTCGAATCGCAATCGGATATTCTTTGCCCGACGATTTAAATTCTTTGGAAATTTGATCGCCGCTCATGCTCGCCATCAAGCCATCGACCAACTGCGAATCGGTGGTGGTCTTGAGCAACACGGTTTCTTTCAAGCCGCTCGCGGGCGTTCCTGAAAACACGCCGGGGAACGGAATGACCATCGTGTTGAGTTCGCTCGTGACGATGTCGTTCGTGTTCATCGCTTTCGTGTTCATGAGCAACACAGCCGGCATACTTCCGCCCTGCGGATTGCGCGCGCCGAGAATTCTGTCCGCCGCCACTTTGCCCGCTTCCATTTCCACGCCCCACGCTTTGAGCAATTTATCGATTGAGGAATGCCCGCCACCGCCGCCAAATTGCGCGAACTGATTATTTTGTTGATCGAAGTAGGCCATCGGATCGATGAA
>JBKJOZ010000255.1:0-2555 GCA_046595315.1 Limisphaerales bacterium | reverse complement strand
AGCATTCACCATTTGCGGCAAACTTTCGACCGCGGGACGAATGGCTTCGAGCGCTTTGACGCGATCCGGTTTTTTCGCCCAACCGGGAAACGGCAAACTTTTTAAATTGCGGGCGAGACGAACGCGGCTCGACATGACGATGCGGTCATGCGGCCCCGATCGGCGGGTCGTTTCAGCGGGCGGAGTGAGAAATTCGTGTAAGTCCATGGTCAAGAAACCGTCGCTTGATTTAATTTTTCACGCGTTGATTTAATTTCGTCGCGCAACGCCGCCGCATTTTCAAAATCTTCGTCGCCGATGGCTTTATCGAGCCGCTTTTGCAATTGCTTGAGTTGCGTCGTCAGATCGCGACCCTGCCGCAACGCTTGCGGAACTTTGCCCAAATGCCGAACGCCTTTGTGCATCGTTTTCAACAAACCTTCCAGACCTTCAGCAAACGTGACGTAACATTCCGAGCAACCCAGCCGCCCAGCTTTTTTGAAATCCGCCTGAGTGAAACCGCAATTCGGACATTTGATTTCCGCGCCGTCGCTTCCTTTTTCAATTTCCTGCGAAGCGCCCAGTCCGAGCAATAAATCCGCGAGTGAAAATCCCGCCGGATCATTCACCCCTTTATTTTTCGCGCAGTCCTCGCACAAATCCACCTTCTGCATTTTGTCGCCGACAATTTGCGTCAGATGAACCTTGGCCTGATTTTGTTTACAGATGATGCAAAGCATAAAACTAATTTCAAATGACGAGTTACGAATTGCGAATAAAATGTGTTCTATTCGACATTTGAAATTCGCAACTCGAAATTCACTTCTCTATCGGTTCACCAGAGACTTTCGTCAAGGCGTGGTAACGCGTGACCAAATCTTTTGTCACTGCGCCCGGTTTTCCAGAGCCGATGACTCGTCCATCAATTTTCACAACGGGAATTAACTCCGCGCCGGTGCCGGTCAGAAAACATTCGTCCGCATTAAACAAATCGTAACGCGTCAGATTCGGTTCGCTCACGGTCATGCCGTTTTCGCGCGCCAATTCTATCACGACGCCGCGCGTAATTCCGTAAAGCGCTCCAGCCGAAAGTGGCGGCGTCAGCAATTGATTTCCTTTCACGATGAAAATATTGTCCGCCGTGCATTCAGCCACGTAGCCGTCGGCATTGAGCATGACGGCTTCTTCCACACCCGCGTTGTTCGCTTCGATTTTCGCGAGAATGTTGTTCAGATAATTCAGCGATTTGATCGCCGGATTCACCGCGCTGTGCAAATTGCGCACCGTCGCCACGGTCACAATGTCCATCCCGCGTTGATACATCGCTGGCGGATAAACCTGAATTTTGTCCGCAATGATAATCACCGACGGCGCTTTGCATTTGTTAGGATTCAACCCCAGCGTGCCAACGCCGCGCGTAACAATCAGTCGAATGTAGCCCTCGCGAATGTTGCTCTTGCGGCACGTTTCCACGGTCGCTTTGACCAACTGTTCTTTCGACATCGGTATCTCGAGCAAAATCGCTTTGGCGGAATAAAATAAACGGTCAATGTGCTCCTGCAATTTGAAGACGCGTCCGTTGTAAGCGCGAATCCCTTCAAAGACGCCGTCGCCATAAAGCAACCCGTGATCAAACACAGATATTTTGGCGTTCTTCTCGTCGTAAAATTTGCCGTCGATGTAAATTTTCATGAAATTCTCCGCTGCAAATTAAGTTAAAGGAGTTTGCGAACGCAACTAAGGATTTGGCGAAAATGATCCGGGAAAACTTTCATTGCATTTAAGATTTGAACGGCACAAATTCGCCACGAAAAATTTCAGTTCATCGTTCGTAATTCGCAAATCGAAATTATTTATGCCCAACCCCTGGACCGGAAAAGGAAATCCCTACACGCGCAAAGAAGTGGTCGAACGACTTCGCGACACTTTGAAAAAAGGTCAGCCGATCATCGCGGCGGGCGCGGGAACTGGCATTAGCGCCAAATTTATCGAGAAGGGCGGGGGAGATTTGATCATTATTTACAACTCCGGACGTTTTCGCATGGCAGGTCACGGTTCGACGGCGGGATTGATGTCCTACGGCGACGCCAACGCCATCGCGATGGAAATTGGCGAGTACGAAGTGTTGCCCATCGTTGAAGAAATTCCGGTGATCTGCGGTGTTCACGCGACCGATCCGCGGCGTCGCATGTGGCATTGGTTGCTGCAAGTCAAAGACATGGGTTTCAGCGGCGTGAATAATTTTCCCACGCACTGCATCGTCGATGGACATTTTCGCCAAGTCCTCGAAGAAACCGGCATGAGCGTAAAAAAGGAATTTGAAATGGTGGCGCTCGCTCGAAAAATGGATTTGTTCAGCATCGTTTACGTCGGCAACGCGGAAGAAGCCAAAGCCATGGCTCAAGCTGGCGCGGATGCGATCATCGCCCACGTCGGCACCACCATCGGCGGTTCCATTGGCGTCAAAGGCGCGACCTGCACGATGGACGACGCCGTGAAACGCACTCAGGCAATCATCGACGGCGCGAAAAAAGTTCGCAAAGACATCATCTTCCTGTCGCACGGCGGCCCGATTT
>JBKJOZ010000076.1:0-6756 GCA_046595315.1 Limisphaerales bacterium | reverse complement strand
TTCAGGAATTGTTTTGCCGCCGGTTTCCCCGATCCAACTGACAGCGGCGGCAATCGCGTCCATCGGAATTTGCGCGAACGTGAAAATGCTTTGAAACATCAGCGCCATTAGCGTGACGAAAATCAACAAGCCCCAGAATTTGTGCGTGAGAACGCGGTCGAGTTTGTCGGAAAAAGTTTCGGTGACGAGATCGCGCTCGGTCGTAACGGCCATTTGGATGGCGGAAGCGCGAGCGTAACGGGCTTCGATGGCGATGGAGCGCCAATCGATTCCGGCAGCTTCGATTCGTTTGCGCGCGGCGACGACCGGTTCTTCGATGTGCGGCGGATAATGGTCTTTGTTCGAGGCGAGAACTTTTTCGTCGCTCAAAATCAGGAGCGCTTCGGCGGTCGCTTGCGTTTTGCGTTCGTGAAAAGTTTTCGAGAGAAGTTCTGCGATGGCTTCGGCTTCGGTGCCGAAGACGACGGGCAATTCGCAAAAATGGCGCGGGATGGTTCGGCGATTTTCCGCGATGGCTGAAATAATTTTTTTGCGAAGATCGGGAACGCCTTGCCCAGTGCTGGCGACGATGGGAATGACCGGAACGCCGAGCGCGGCGGAAAGTTGTTCCGCGTCGATGTGATGACCGTTGTTCTCGGCGACATCGGTCATGTTCAGCGCGATGATCGTCGGATAGCCGAGTTCGATGACCTGGGTGGCGTAGTAAAGATTGCGCTGCAAATTGGACGCATCAATGACCACCACGGCGAGCGACGGCGCGGGAACATCGGGTAAGCGATGAAATAAAATGTCGCGCGAAATTTGTTCGTCGAGCGAGTGTGGCGACAGGCTGTAAGTGCCGGGCAAATCTAAAATTGTGATGGGCGTTTCAGGATTTGCGCCGAGGAGTTTGCCTGCTTTGCGTTCGACCGTGACGCCCGCGTAATTGCCAACTTTCGCGCGAAGTCCGGTCAGCGCATTGAACAAAGTGGTTTTGCCGCAGTTGGGATTTCCCGTGAGTGCGACGAAGGAGTGTGGATTTGCGTCGGAAGTCATTTGACACTCAGATCGAAACTGAACTTAAGAAGTTTCGATCCCCCTTTGTGGATTATTCTTTTTCCGCAATTTCCAAATCGCGACGCAACATGTGGTGTGAACAATGACAAAAATTATCCCGTGTATGTAGTTGAACCAAAACCTGCTTGGTGGAAGCAAAACATCGTTGCCATGTATGGAAACCAAATAAAATCCTCCGACTAAACGTCCACCAGTGGGGAATGCAATTGTTTTGTCAATCGCTCCGTGAGTAAGAAAAGTCACAAAATTTATAGCTAATATTATGACAACGTAAAAACGGTCGCGCTCTTTTTTGGTTCTGGGAAAAACACTGGAAATTTCGATGCTCATGTTTGCGCCAAATTCGCCTTCACGAAAATCTGTTCCGCCTCGTGTTTGCGCAAAGTGAGATTGTAACCGCGCACTTTGATTTCCACGGGATCGCCGAGCGGCGCGAAGCGGACGAGTTGAACGGGTGTGCCGACGAGCAATCCCATTTCGAGAAGGCGCGCGCGGTCTGCGGGCGGAATTTTTATTTCGGTAACGGTGGCGGCGCTGCCGACCTGCAGAGAGGTCAACGGTTGACTCGGCTCAGACATATTAGGCGGCCTTTTGCCCGTGCAGCGGTTCGACTAGGATTTTGTCGGCGAGTTGCGTGCTAATGCCGAGGCGGGCATGGCAAACCTGACAAATGATATTGGTATGGCGGCTGATGAGACGAATTTTTTGATCTTCGCAAAAGCCCATCTCACGCAAACGGCTGGTGACTTCGGGCGAAGCGGAAACATGTTTGATCCGAACGGAAACTCCCGCTTGCACGGCGCTCAATGGAAAAAGCAACGGAAACGCATTGTTTTGCGCCGCGCCCGTTGCTGGAATGGAGTCATTCACTGTGCGCGGAAGATAGGGTAGCAAGAACCCTGTTGCAAGATGCATTCTCCTGCGGATTGAGGCGAAAAATCGTTAAATCCATTCTATTTTCATTTTTAATTTAGAAACGGGGTTTTCCTGATTGCATGGGCAAAGATTGTCTGTATAAACACATCCATTCCCAGTGATCAACCCAACGTCTCAGCTTGTATTGTAGACTATGAAAACCTTCATCTCGTCCCTTTTTGCTATCAGTATTCTGACCACCGCCACGCTATTTACCCCGGAGAAATCCGTGGGCGCGATTTTAGATGGCGGCATTGACCCCGCCAATCTCGGCAAAGGCGATTGGATTTATTATGTTTCCCAAGCGACGAACAAGCTGGGCGGAAACGTGACTTCAGTAACAAACATTCCGAGCTTCATGGCTTATGAGAAGAACAAAGGGATGAATTACATTATCGTAAAATCCGGCACTGGCTCGACCAACTTCAACGGCGGTGGAACTTCGCCCCAATTCAACAGCAACTTGATCGCGCAAGCCCACGCAGCGGGGTTGAAAATTTTTTCTTATACCCGGTCTTACGGTGATGATGTTCCCGGAGAAATTGCGCTGGCCACCAACGATTTGGCGATGGGCGCGGATGGATTCGTCATTGACGCCGAGACAGAATGGGAAAGTGGAGCTCAAGGAACCAATGGCCCTTCGAAAGCGCTGCAATATGGACAAGGAATCAAGGCGGCTTTTCCAACCCGATTTTTGGCGCACGCACCATTTCCTTACATCAGTTTGCATTCCTCGCTGCCCTACAAGGAATTTGGGTATTATTGCGACGCAGTGATGCCGCAGGATTACTGGTTTAGCATTGGCAAAACCCCGGCTCAAATGGTGGCCGACATGAGTAGCGAATGGCGTAATTGGCAAAACGGATTGACCGGCCAATGGACAAATTCCATCAAGCCGATTGTGGCGATTGGCCAAGCGGATACAGCTTCGATTCCGGGGACGGAAATTACTGATTTCGTCAACGCGTTAAAAAACGATCTCAATCCAGCGACATCCGGCGGCTATCAAGCGGTCAATTGGTGGCGGGCCGATTTACACACCGCAGCGCAATGGACGACAATTGGCACGGCTAACATCGGCACTCCCGCTGGCACAGTGAACGACCTCATCGTCGATAATATTTCCGCGACCGTAGTCGGCACATGGACCACCAGCACGACCGCCCTGGATAAATACGCGTCAGATTATCGCAGTAAAGGGCAGGGAACGGGATTGGCTTACTTGCAATTTCGGCCGTCTTTTTGGACGGCAGGCGATTATCAAGTTTACGAATTGCATTCCCAAGGCAGCAACCGCACCACCAATGCACCACACGTCATTACTTACAACGGCGGCTCACAAACCGTGTTCGTCAATCAACAAGTTAACGGCGGCACGTGGAATTTGCTCGGCACCTTTAATTTTGCAGCAGGCGTCGGTGGTCGGGTGAGAATCAGAGATGATTTTTCTGATGCTGGCCAAACCGTCATCGCGGACGCGATTAAATTTGTTTATGTGATTCCCGCTCCGCCAGCGGCACCGAGTGGACTTTCGGCAACCGCAGCCAGCAGTTCCGCAATTAATCTGGCTTGGACAGATAATTCTGCGAATGAAACCGGTTTTGTGATTTCGCGCAGCACCGTTTCAGGCGGGCCCTACACCGATATTGCGACGGTGTCCGCAAACACCACGTCGTTCACGGATTCTGGTTTGGGGTCGAGCACAACTTATTTTTACGTGGTTGGAGCTACGAATGCAGGTGGTGCCTCGGCGGATTCCAATCAAGCGAGTGCTACGACTCAATTCGCAGTGGCCGACCTCATTATTGATAACCCGGCGGCGACTGTCGTGGGCACTTGGTCAACGGGTACCGCATCGACGGATAAATATGGCGCGGATTATCGCTACAAAGGACAAGGAACCGGCTCGGCCTACTTGCAATTCGCACCAAACATTTTGACGGCGGGCAATTATCAAGTTTACGAATGGCACCCGATCGGAAGCAATCGTTCCCTCGGCACGCCGCACATCATTGCTTACAATGGGGCGACCGCGACGGTGTTGGTGAATCAGCAAATAAACGGCGGCCAATGGAACTTGCTCGGCACATTTAATTTTGGGGGTGGAACTTCAGGCGACGTAAAAATTACGGACGGCTTTTCTGACGCGGCACAACTGGCCATGGCTGATGCGATCAAATTTGTTTACGCGGGAGGTGCGGTGGTTCCGAACGCACCCAGTGGACTCACGGCAACGGCGGTCAGTTCGTCGCAAATCAATTTGAGCTGGACGGATAATTCCTCGGACGAAAGTAATTTTATCGTAGCGCGAAGCACCACTTCGGGCGGGCCTTACACGGATATTGCAACTCTGGCTGCGAACACAACTTCCTTTAATAATACCGGATTGTCAGCGAACACCGCTTATTTTTATGTGGTTCGCGCAACGAATGCGGCGGGATCTTCCGCCAATTCAGCCCAAGCTACTGCGACAACCTTGCCTTCGATACCAGCCGCACCGAGTGGACTCACAGCAACGGCTATTAGTTCATCGCAAATCAATTTGAGCTGGACGGATAATTCCACGGATGAAAGTAATTTTATCGTAGCGCGAAGCACCACTTCGGGTGGGCCTTACACGGATATTGCAACTTTGGCTGCGAACACGACTTCATTCAATAATACCGGATTGTCAGCGAACACCGCTTATTTTTATGTGGTTCGCGCAACAAATGCCGCGGGTTCTTCCGCCAACTCTGCGCAAGCTTCGGCGACCACCTTGCCTTTGGTGCCAGCCGCGCCGAGCGGATTGTCTGCGACCACGGTGAGCGCCGGTGAAATTGATTTGTTGTGGACGGATAATTCTGCCAACGAATCCAATTTCGTGGTGGGGCGCAGCACAACTTCCGGTGGGCCTTACAGCGATATTGCAACGCTTGGAGCCAACACGGTTGGTTACAACAACACCGGATTGTCTGCGAACACCGCTTATTATTATGTCGTTCGCGCGACAAATACGGGTGGTTCATCCGCAAACTCCGCTCAAGCTACCGCTACGACATTGCCGTTTCCGCCATCGGCTCCCGGTGGATTGAGCGCCACGGCTGTGAGCACATCGCAAATTAATTTGGCATGGACAGATAATTCACCGAACGAAACGAGTTTTACTGTCGCGCGCAGCGCCACCACAGGCGGGCCTTACAGCAATATTGCGACGCTCGCAGCAAATACGACTTCGTTCAGCGACACCAACTTGTCCGCCGCCACGACTTATTTTTACGTCGTTCGCGCCAGCAATTCCGGTGGCAGTTCTCCCAACTCAAATGAAGGGAGCGACACGACTTTTGCGCTGGTTCCGAACGCGCCGAGCAATCTGATTGCGACACCTTACAATGCGACGCAAATCAATCTGACTTGGACGGATAATTCCGCGAATGAATTAAATTTTATTGTTGCGCGCAGCACGACGGCAGGCGGCCCCTACACAGATGTTGCGACGCTCGCCGCGAATGCGACTTCCTTCAGCAATAATGGCCTCGCGACGAACACGACTTATTATTATGTCGTTCGCGCGACGAATGCGGGTGGCTCATCTGTGAATTCCGCCGAAAGCAGCGCGACCACTCCTGAAAGCGATTTATTGATCGATAATAAATCGGCAACGGTCGTTGGTGCCTGGTCAACCGGCACGACGGCAGCGGATCGTTATGGAAGTGATTATCGTTTCATCGGAGAAGGAACTGGTTCGTCTTCTTTAAAATTTACGCCTTACATCGCGAGCACCGGAAGTTACGATGTTTTTGAATGGCATGCTCAGGGCGCAAATCGCGCCACCAATGCGCCACACGTCATCACGTTCAACGGCGGTTCTCAAACCATCCCCGTCAACCAGGAAACCAATGGAGGCAAATGGAATTTTCTTGGCACGTTCAGCTTCGCCGCAGGCACGGCTGGGAACGTGAAGATTACCGACGGATTCGTTGACCCCGCGCAAGTCGTTATGGCCGACGCCATCAAATTGGTTCGTGCTCCAGCACCATCCGCGCCGAGTGCGTTGACCGCCACTACTGTTAGCTCCTCGCAAATCAATCTCGCGTGGACGGACACTTCCACCAACGAAAGCAATTTCGTCGTGGCGCGCGGCACTGTTTCGGGTGGACCATACACTGACATCGCAACGCTTGCGGCAAATGCCACTTCTTACAACAACACCGGACTTACGCCAAACACCGCTTACTACTACGTCGTGCGCGCCACCAACAGCAGTGGCGCATCGGCCAACGCAGCGCAGGCTACTGCGACCACTTACAAAGCGGTTCACGTCAGCAGCATCACGATGAGTTGGGTGTTGGCGACCGGGAGCAAATATAAATCCCGCGCAGTGGTGAATGTGCAAGATTCCACCGGTGCCAATGTGAACGCAGCGACCGTCACGGGAAATTTCACTGGCTCAATTATCAATTCAGGATTGAGTGGAGCCACCGGCACGGGCGGTAATGCCACGATTACTTCCACTGGATCGATTTCTACCGGCACAGTGACTTTCACCATTACCGGCATCACTGGGACGAGCATGACTTATGACTCCGCCGCGAACGTGGTAAGTTCCGCAACCCATTCCCGATAGTTCTCAGCAACGTTCCTCAAAATCCCATTCTGAGTTTTCAGGATGGGATTTTTTTTGGAGAATTTTATAAAAAAGCGCGCGCATTTCAGGCAAAGCAACGGATTAAGATTTGACACTAATACCCTCCAACCCTAGCTTGGGCGGTAGAGAAATTTATGGCTGAAATTCCAAATTTACCC
>JBKJOZ010000072.1:0-2954 GCA_046595315.1 Limisphaerales bacterium | reverse complement strand
TGAAAAGGACATTCATCCGACCAAGAAAAAACCGGTGGGAGAACGTCTCGCCATTGCCGCTCGCGGGATTACTTACGGCGAAAAAATTGTTTATTCCGGCCCGATCTACAAACAATTGAAGGTCGAAGGCGACAAAGCCATTTTGAGTTTCTCTCACGTCGGCAAAGGTTTGAAATCTCGTGACGGCGCGCTCAAAGGATTTTCCATTTGCGGCGAGGATAAAAAATTTGTCTGGGCCACTGCGGAAATTGAGGGAGACAAAGTCGTGGTGAGCAGCCCGAACGTGGAAAAACCGGTCGCAGTTCGCTACGGCTGGGCTGATTTTCCCGTGGTGAATCTGTGGAATAAAGACGGTTTGCCCGCTTCGCCGTTTCGCACGGATAATTTTCCAATGATCACCGGGCCGAAGGAATAATTTTCTTCCCAAAAACTTCTTCAATCGAAACGGCCAGAGTCGAAATGATTCTGGCCGTTTGCTTTTGCGTGGTGCAGTACGGCGGCAAAATTGGAATCACATTTCCAATCGGACGCGTCAGAACGCCACGTTTGGCCATCGCCTCACAGACTCGAATCCCCGCGCGCTCGCGCAACGCAAATGGCTCGCGTGTTTCCCAGTTTTTCACCAGTTCGATTCCCGCCACCAAACCGACCTGCCGGATGTCGCCAACATTCGGCAACGCCCATAATTTTTTCAATTCAACGCGCAGATTTTTCTCCAGATTTTTTCGTGCGGCAATCGATTCCGGGCTTTGCAGAATCTCAAAACTCGCCAAAGCCGCCGCGCTGCCGAGTTGATTCCCGGTAAAACTGTGTCCATGGAAAAAAGTTTTGAACTCGTGGTATTCACCGAGGAACGCGTCAAAAACTTTTTGCGTGGTGAGCGTTGCCGCCATCGGCAAGTAGCCGCCAGCCATGCCTTTGGCGAGCGCCATGAAATCCGGTTGGACATTTTCTTTTTGGCACGCGAACAAATTTCCTGTCCGGCCAAAGCCCGTCATGACTTCGTCGGCGATCAACTGCGCGCCGTCGTTGTGGACGATTTCCGCGACACCTTTCAGATAACCTTCCGGCTGCGCGATCATTCCCGCCGCGCCTTGCATCAACGGTTCCACCACCATTGCCGCATACGGATTTTTAGTTTTCCGTTGCGCGGAAAATTTTTGCTCAACCAACTTTAAACATTCAAATTTGCACTTCCGATAATCGCGCGCATCACCGCGTTCCGGTTTGGCTTTGTTGTGCGGACAACGATAGCAATACGGCGCAGCAACTTTGTCCGTTTTGAAAAGCAAACCAGAATACGCTTTGTGAAATAAATCAATGTGTCCCGCGCTGACCGCGCCAATCGTGTCGCCGTGATACGCACCATCGAGCGAAAGAAATTTTGGAGATTTGCTGCGCCCACTGCGACGCGCGAATTCATAAGCGAGTTTCAACGCCACCTCCATCGCAGTCGAGCCGTCGTCCGAGAAAAAAACTTTACCCAGTTTCGTTTGTGATTGGCTCAACCGATCTTTTGGATTCGCCGCATCAATCAATTGTTTCGCCAGCAAGGATGCCGGTTCATTCGCTAACCCGAGCGCCGACGGGTGAGAAATTTTCCTGAGCTGCTTCTGCATGGCGGAATTTATTTTTGGATGCGCATGTCCGTGCAGGTTCGTCCAGATGGAGGAATTGGCGTCGAGATATTCCTTGCCGCGAACATCGCGCAGAACCGCGCCTTTGCCGGACGTAATGACAATCGGCTCGCGCGCGAGCCAGTCGCGCATCTGCGTGAAAGGATGCCAGACAAATTTATGATCGAGTTGCGCGAGCTTGTGCATCTGGTAATTACGAATTGCGAATTTCGAGTTTCAAATTGGTCAATGCCGCGCAAAGTTTCTCTACATCTTCGCTCGTGTGCGCGGCGGTCATCGTCAAACGCAAACGGGCCGCGCCGCGTGCGACGGTTGGAAAGCGAATCGCCGGAATCAAAATTCCCTGAGCGCGCAAATCCGCCGCAGTCTGAACCGCTTTATTTTCATCGCCAATCATGAGCGGAATAATCGCTGAAAGTTTTGAGTTTTGAGTTTTAAGTTTTGAATTTAATTCGGTGACACGTTGCCAGAGCTGATTTCGCCGCTCCTCGCCGGGTTTGGATTTTAAAAAACGAATTGTTGCAATTGCGGCAGCGGCGGCGGCAGGAACGGGTGCGGTGGAAAAAATAAAACTCCGTGCGCGGTTAATCAGAAAATCAATTAACTGACGCGAGCCGCAGATGTAGCCGCCGGATGCGCCGAGCGCTTTGCCGAGTGTTCCCATTTGAATTTCGATTTGTTGAGAGACGCCGCAACTTTCTGCGAAACCGCGTCCGTCTTTTCCAAAAATTCCGGTCGCGTGCGCTTCATCGACCATCAGCCACGCGCCGTATTTTTCTTTGAGTTCAACGATTTCTTTGAGTGGCGCGAAATCGCCGTCCATCGAGAAAACAGATTCGGTGACGATGAGAATCTTTGGTCGTTGATCTGCCAGTAAGATGCTCGCAGCACGTTTCTGCGCCCATTTTAAAATTTTTTCCAGATCCTCCAGATCGTTGTGAGCAAAAACGCGGAGCTTCGCGCCGCTCAGTTTGGCGGCATCGACAATCGACGCGTGAACCAGTTTGTCGATGATGATGATGTCGTTTTTGCCAGCGAGCGCGCCAATCGTTCCGAGCGCGGCGGCGTAACCGGTGGAAAAAACCAGCGCGGCTTCGGTTTTTTTGAACTGCGCGAGAGTTTCTTCCAGTTCGTGGTGCGGTGCGAGCGAGCCGCAAATCAGCCGCGACGCGCCGGAGCCTGCGCCGAATTTTTTCACGGCTTCAATCGCGGCATCTTTAAGCAACGGATCGTTGGCGAGACCGAGATAATCGTTGGAAGAAAAATTCAGGAACGGTTTGCCGCCGATTTGGATGTGCGATGTTTGCGCGGAATCGA
>JBKJOZ010000341.1:0-3069 GCA_046595315.1 Limisphaerales bacterium | reverse complement strand
TTGAAAGGAAAACGGAATAGTTGCCTGAATCAATCGATTGCACGTTGAGACGCGTGTAGGCGCTGAGAGTTGCGCCGGAAATATTCGCGCCGTTGAAACGCCATTGAAAATTAGGAGTCGGGTTTCCGCTCGCCGTCACGGTGAAGGTGGGATTGCTCCCCGAGCTCACGGTCTGACTTTGCGGCTGAGCCGACACCTCGGGAGGCATCAAAACGGACAAGGAGGCCACCGCACTAGTTGCACTTCCCGAAGCATTCGATACTACCACACTGTAACCGCCCGCGTCGGACATCTGCACATTCGTTCTGGTGTAATTGTTGGTCGTAGCGCTGCTAATATTCGCGCCGTCGAATCGCCATTGATAGCTGAACGGCGAAGCGCCCGAGGCCACTGCGTTGAACGTTGCGTCGGTCCCAATGAGATTCGTGCGACTGGCAGGTTGCCTGGCGATAACCGGCGACCCCACAACTGGAGCCCCGACGAACGGCGCGCCGTCAGCAAATTTAAACAGGACACCATCACCGCCGTTCAAATTCAGAACGAGTTGCCGCAGACCATTCGTCAGCGGCAATGGAATAACTTCGACCAGTCCCGTCAGCGGATTCATCATTTCAATCGCGAGGAGCGAACCGGCAAAGTTCAATTTAATTTCCTGTGAACAATCTGCCGCCGTGCCCGTCGGGTCGCTCAATCCATTGACGACCATGAGGTAACGTTCCTCGGAGTAATCAGGTCCATCGAAACTTTCGTCCAACGGTTTGAACCAAGAAATAATGACATCGCCCGGCTGGCCGTTGTTTTTCACGCCCGTGTTTGTGACGGCCCAATTGTTCGTGAGATATGGATCATTCTGTTGATAAACCCAATCGGTATACGCCGCACTGCGTGTATTCAAAAAGCCAATCGGCGTGGTTGTAAAATTACCCGCGGGATCTTTGCCGCGAATAAACATCATACTCGTCGTGTAACCCGCCGTGAGTTCGTTGGTAATAGGTGTTAACCGCACCATCGTTTTGCCAAAATTGCGGGCGCGAAAATTCACATCCGTCATCTCAGCATAAAGTCCGTTGCTGCTGATGACCGTATCGCCGGAGCCATTGAAAGTTTTTGTGAAGAGGGAGGCCGCACCCGTGTTGTAAAGAAAGTCGGTAAAATATTTTGCGTTGAAGGCGAGGCCCGCGAAGGTCTGTAGTCTTAGCTCAGATCGAGATGGGTCGCGAAAAACGTGACTGTCATAATCTTGGACCGCGTGCCAGGTATGCCGGTAGAACGCCAGCGGAACGCCAGCGGCTTTTCCATGTTCGCGATACCGTCGAAAGTCTCCATACCACCCAGTCGGCGGACCGGAAATTGCCGGACCCGTGTGATTTGGTTGGTTGGTATCGTACACAGATTGCCACGGATAAGTATCAAAACAGAGCATGTCAGGTTTAGCGCGGGTGTAAAAATCCGCGAGTGCAGTATCCCCGATCTGGCTGCCCCAATTATTGTGGTAAAGCAGCGTGTTCGGCCAATTCGTACGTACGGCTGCGAACCAATTCACTAATCGGGTTCGCGTTGCATCGTCGTTCAAATTCCATTCATCACCCAATACCAATCCGATGAGTTGGTTCGTGTAAGGAATTTCGTCCCCTCCGTAAGGGGTCATATGCGGCGGCATTTGAGTTTCGTTGATTGCCCAGCGCGCCCAGGGAAACCCGGGTGGATTACCCATCCAATCCGGGCGCGATGAGTGAGTCGTGGTAACCCCGTTCGTGCCGACACTGTTAATCCAGTGAATTGAAGTATAGTTAGCGTTGGAATACGTCGAGAGGGTCAGGAAACAATCGTCTTGCGCCAGCCCCTGCAACTGGAGCCCGCGATTCAGCAATATCTGATGTCCCTTACTGAATTCTGCATGACTAATTTGGGCAGACGCAAAAATGATTAGAAAAAGGATACGGGATTTTTGCACAATGAAATCTACGCGCGGCCGTGAATTTTAGAAAATAAAAAAGCTGCTGGAGTTCTCCAGCAGCTTCGCACTAAATTTCAAAGCAATTACATGTGAGCGATGATGTTGTCGCCGAACTCGGAACATTTAATTTCCGTCCCGCCTTCCATTAAACGCGCGAAATCATAGGTGACACGCTTGGAACCAATCGCACCGTTTAATCCTTTGATGATGAGATCAGCCGCTTCCGTCCAGCCCATGTAACGCAACATCATTTCGCCTGACAAAACGACTGAACCCGGATTAACACGATCCAGATTTGCATATTTTGGCGCGGTGCCATGCGTCGCTTCAAAAATGGCATGGCCGGTGACGTAATTAATATTGCCACCGGGCGCGATTCCGATTCCACCCACTTGCGCAGCCAGTGCGTCAGACAAATAATCACCGTTGAGATTCAGTGTCGCGATGACATCGAAATCTTCCGGGCGGGTGAGAACTTGTTGGAGAACGATGTCCGCAATCGCGTCTTTGATGAGAACCGCACCATTTTTTAACGCCGCTTTTTGCTCGTCATTGGCGGCGGCTTCGCCTTTTTCCTTTTTCGTCTTTTCCCATTTTGCCCAGGTATAAACTTTGTCTCCGAAAATTCGTTCCGCAGCGGAGTAGGCCCAATCACGAAATGCGCCTTCGGTGTATTTCATGATGTTTCCTTTGTGAACGATGGTCACACTCTTGCGTTTAAATTTGATCGCGTATTCGATGGCCGATTTCACGAGGCGAATCGTGCCAACATTTGAAACCGGTTTGATCCCGATACCGACTTGCACTGGAATGTGCGCCGCATCGTGATCCGGCGAAGCGAGTTTCATGTATTCCGCAACTTTCTCTTTGGTGCCGAAACGAATTTTCGCAAAATCTTTCGGAAATTCTTTCGCAATAAAATCTAAAACCTTCTGCGCTTCGGGTGAGCCACCGATGTATTCGATGCCCGCATAAATGTCCTCGGTGTTCTCGCGGAAAATGGTCATGTCCACTTTCTCCGGATGTTTTACGGGCGAAGGAACGCCGGTAAAATATTGCACCGGCCGCAAGCAAACGTAGAGATCAAGCATCTGACGCAGCGCGACATTGAG
>JBKJOZ010000091.1:0-4760 GCA_046595315.1 Limisphaerales bacterium | reverse complement strand
TTGAGGAATCCGCGAATGCCGAGTTTGCCGCGAATCGGGTCGTAATAAATTCGTTTCTGCAACGAGGACGGCAATTCACTGAACACGTAAAGTCCGCTCTTAACTTTGGTGCGTCGGGTCGCCGGCAAAAGTTCCGCCGGAAATTGGCTAATCGGCAAATCAACGGTGCGATCTTCCAAGGCCGGATAAAGTCGCGCGGTGTATTTGTCGAAAATAGTCTGGTCATTCATCAACGGATTGACCGTGTCAAAAACCACTTGTCCCGCCGCCCACGCGACGACGCCAGGCAAACCGGGCGTGTCTTCGATCTGAATTTCGCCATCGTCGGTTATCGTCGTGGTGGTTGGATTGTCCTGACGATATTCGCCGCCGGGGAAGGTCAACGTTTCGCCAACCTTGAGAACCGGAACATTGTCGGGCCAAGTGGTGGTGTAGAGAATTTCCTGCGCGTCCGGATGTTGGTCATTCCGCGTGTAAAGAATATTGAAAAATTCGTTCGTAAATCCAGCAATGGTCGGAAGAAACGCGACGAAATCGCCCGCTTGTTTATTGTCCTGCGTCGGCCACCAAAAATCCGGGCTGAGCGGATAGAAAAATGACGCGTAGAAAAAGCTATTTCCGGAGACCGCCCACGGCGTTCCTTTGTGATCTTTCCAAAAGCAAAGTTGAACATTGGGCTGTCCTTCGCGCGCGTAAGTTCCGGGCGCAGGCGTCGCTCCGATCACGGGACCGAGCGGATAAAATGGAATGACCGGCTCGCCCGCTTCCATGTTTTGTTGGAAACTGTAGGTGTAGCTGAGCTCGCCCACGTTCAGGTTCGTGGCCCCGCGCACCACGTTGTAAACCTTCATTTTGAATTCGTTGTCTAACGCATCCAAAAACTGCACGAGCACGTACGGATCAGAGGTGTAACTGGCGGTGCGATTGGTGACATTGAGATCATTGTCGCGCAAGGCGTAGGCCGCCATCGGACGCGGCGCGACTGCCGCAGAACGCAACGACGGCGCGAGCAGTGCATGTTCTTCGTTCGGATTGTAACCAGGCGTTTCGCGATCCGGTTGATTGTAAATTTGCACTTGTTGAAAACGCGCTGGATTGAAAGTCGTCGCCGCCGGAATCACATTCGTTCCGGATGTCGTGGCGGGCGTGACGATTTGATCGGTTCCATTCACAGCGACACTTTCGCTGCCGAAACGGCTCGCGAGAACAATGCGACTCAAGCCGGTATTCGTGGTTGGCCAAACGGGGTCGTAACGAATCGCTTTGTAAGGCCACTTGATCTGGTCGCGAACTTCATACCACACCACGACGAATTGCTCATCGGGACCCGCGGTCGGAAAAAGATTTACCGGAATAATCGGGCCTTCCACTTTAGCGCGATCATAAACAAACGGGTTGTAACGCGCTTTCGGGAAAAATAAATAACCGGTTTTGAGTCCCGCCGTATCAAACGCGCTCGTGACTTTTTGACCAATGATTGCTGGCTGCGTGGCCGGCAATTGATCGTTCCAAAGTTTGGTTTGCACCACGCGAACGCGGAGGGTTTCGATGGAACCGCCCTGCCCTGGACTGCTCGTGGAAGTGAAAAGTAAAACGGTTTTTCCGGGACCCGTTGCTGTAAATTTGCCTTCCGTGTCGATCGCCGCGCCGGTCGTGGCTTCAGTAAATTTCAACTCCTTAAACTTGATCAGATCGTTGGTGCTTGGATCGAGAGTGACCGCAGGCGTGTTCGCGATGTGTTGGTAGTGCGGCGAGACGGGATATTTGAACGTGAGCCGAATGATGATTCGTTCCGCCGGATCGCCGGTCGTATTCCAATAGGAAAGAACGGTTCCGGGGCGCAGCGCGTAAAATTTCTTGGCGGTGGGATCCCAAACCCCCATGTCGTCACCCGTGCTGCCGACGGGGCCTTCGTTGACGTCGAGCTGTGCGGGTTTCAAATCCATCCGCAACACCGCCTTGATCGCCGCGTCATCGACCGTATTGAACGTCACGGCATTTCCAATGAAAACGGTTTCGTCAAAAATCCGATCGCCGTAATCCCACATCACGCGCGCCGGACGCTTCAATTCCGAAACCGACCAAGCGACGTAATTTTGTCCGTTGGTCGTGAAGGTCGTATTCAAGTTACTGGCCACCCCGCTGATTGGAATCACCGTGCCGTCGCCGTTGATCCAGCCCTTCAATTGTTTTGTTCCCTGATTGAGAATGGTACCAATTTTCAACTTGGTGTTTTCACTGAAATAAAATGTGCCGCTTCCTTGCCCGTTCGGTTGGGTGGGAGCCAATTGACCGGGATCGTTGACGACCTGCACTAATGGGTAACCCGCCGAAGAGAACCCGGTGGTGTTGACCTGGACGCCGATTTTTAATTTCCAATAATATTTAACTCCGGCCGGTCCGCTCATCACGAATTGAGGCACCTGCCGCCTTTGGTCCGAGCCGGTGAAGGTGATGAAATTCGTGGAACCGCCTGCACCCAAAGTATTCGCCGGGCCGAAGGCGTCGTAACCGGTCACGACATATTTCACGGAAAGTCCGCGCGAAATGTAGTCGAAGTCAGCGACTTCAGAATCAATCGAGGCGATGACGGTTTCGTTGCGTGGGATCCATGTTTTTTTCACGGCTGGAACTGGATTTCCCGAAGCGTCTGAGTTGATTCCCAAACCTTGAATGTGACCGGGCGTGGTGGAACTGTCCGTTCCCGCCGTGGCGCTGAAATCGCGATCAATCGTCAACGCGTGTTCCACCAGCCAGTTGAATTTAACGATGGTGTCTTTGGTGAGCGTGAAGGTGTAGCTCGTGGCCGTTCCGTTCGCGACATTTTCATCGACGGAATAGCCGGTGCAACCAATTCGCGTCTGCGCCAAACTGTCGATTTTGCTGGAATCCTGCTGGGTCGCAATCGTGATGTCGTTGTTCAGCAAGTCGCGATACAAATAATTTGGAACGGACACCGTGATCTGAGCGCCTTTGATCACTGGCTTGGTGTTGGTTTCTGTGATTACTGCGGTCGAATTCGGAGCGGGTCCGCCGAAGGGCTTAATTTGCGAACCGCTCAATCCGTAATCGGACAATACCGTGAGATTGACACGCTCCGTGAATTTTCCGTCAGGATCCAACACGGCCAAAAATCCTTTGGGGCCGTTCAAAGTCTTCATCGTGTTCGGCTGCCCCATCGTCAAACTGCCGGCGCCAAAATAACCGGACCAAAAAAGTCGTTGCAGCACTGGATTCCAAACGACCTTGGGCGTGGTCACGGTGAAATCAAAATCCGGTGGCGTTCCCGAGGGTTGATTGACCCATTTGAACGTGAAATTGGAATCGAGTTGCGCGACGAAAATGCTGGGTTTTGAGGAGGAGCGCGAGGTGAACGGCTGGGTGCTGCCAAAGCTGTAAAAATCCACTGATTCTGCGCCGTAGGAACCGGTGACATAAACATTTCCGGCCTCGTCCGCCGCCACGCTGTAAGCCGCATTGTCCGCCGCGCCTTTGACCGTGGCGCGCGCTTTCAGTTGCAGGCCGGTGTCGAGTTTCACGATGTCGATGTCGTGTGAAAAACCGCGGGAAACGTCATTCGTGATGGCGGGGTTGTCGGCCGTTCCTTTCCAGGAACCGACCGCGTAAATCCAGCCTTGCGAATAATTCAAGCCGTAAAAACGACCGCCGCTGCCCACGGTTTGCGCCGTGGTGAAATAAGCATTTTTCAGCGAGGAAAAATCAGCGGAAAATTTCAGGACGTAGGCTTTGTTCTGGTGATTGGCAAAACTCGCCGTGGGCAACAACGTCCGGCTTCCGCCTGGCGGAGTGTAATAGAGATGACCGTCGCCCGGCCCGCCGCCGTTAAATTGCAAAAACTCTGCGGAATGGTAACCGGCCGAAAGCGAAATCGAAGCGGCCGTGTCCTGCGCGCCGTGCGAACTGCTGTCGTAAATAATCGTGGATCCATCAATTTTGAGCCAGCTCCCGTCGTCCGTATTGTTCACAAAATTGTAGCTTCCCGAAGTGGGCGCGAAAATAACGCCCGTGGCGACGGTGACGTAGTTATTGCCGGAACTGGTGTTGAAATCGACGTACGTTGGAAATGTAGTGGCGTCCGTTGAAGTCACATTGGCGCCGTTAAAATAAACATTTTGCGCGGTGGGCAAATCCCCAATCCCGACCGAAGCGTATTTGCGGTTGAACGTCCAGCTTCCCGGCGTGAAAACGCTCGAAGCAAAATTCCCTGTATCTAAATGGCCAGAAACGTAGACATCGCCGCTGTCATCCACCGCGATGGAATCAGCCGTGTTGATGGATGAGCCGCCGGTGTTGCCGAACGTGACTAACGATTGCGCGGTGCTCGGAAGGCTCGCCGCAAATTTCATGAAAATTCCCGCCTGACTGCCGCGCGACGGAGCGAATCTGCCGAATAAATTAAGACCGCCGCCGGGCAAATTTCCGCAGACGTAGAGGGTGTTGTTCCAATAATAAAGTCCCTGCAATTTCAGCGGTGCGTAATTTCCGTCCGCCGTGGAAAGCACCTGCCCGCTTTTTGTGCTGAGCCGAAGAATTTTGCTTCCGCCCGCAATGTAAAAATTGGTCGTGCCAGCGGCGACGGTCAGACTGCTCGGAGTAATTCCGCTGATGAACAAATCGGCGACGTTTGTTCCTTCCCAGAAAAGTTGCGCTCCGCTCGCGTCATATTTTTTGAGGATGGCCTGATTGGAATCGTTTTTGCCGACCAAATAGGTGACGCCGTCGGTAGGGTTTACTCCGGA
>JBKJOZ010000030.1:0-2632 GCA_046595315.1 Limisphaerales bacterium | reverse complement strand
CGTCGATCATCCCGAGTTTTTTCTCCACGTCAAAGGCCCGGAAATTTTGAACATGTGGGTGGGCGAATCCGAGCGTCAGGTGCGCGATTTGTTTTCGCAATGCCGCGAACGCGCCAGTGACGGCGCGCTGGCATTTTTATTTATCGACGAAGCCGAATCCATTTTGGGAACGCGTCGCGCCGGGCGGCACTCGAGTATTTTGAGCACCGTCGTTCCCATGTTTTGCACCGAGATGGACGGTTTGGAAGCGCTGCACAACGTCGTCGTAATTCTTGCTTCCAATCGCGCTGATTTGATTGACCCGGCGATTTTACGACCGGGCCGCATTGATCGAAAAATTAAAGTGAATCGCCCCGATAAAGTTGGCGCGAAAAAGATTTACGAAATTTATCTGCGCGAAACGTTGCCGCTGGCTGAACCAAAATCTGATTTGGCGGAGGCGATTACCAATGCTCACTTCGCGCGCACTCCCGAAAATCAATTTCTGGAAATTGATTATCGCAGTGGCAAAAAGGATTTTCTGTATCGCGGCGATCTGGCCAGCGGCGCCATCATCGCTGCGGTGGTCGAACGCGCGAAAAGTTTTGCGATCAAACGCTCCATCGACACGAAAGAAGAGACAAAATTGACCCGCGAAGATTTGTTGGCTGCGTTGCAAAAAGAATATTCGGAAAACGATTTATTCCCGCCGACGGACATCACGGAAGATTGGTTGAAGCTAACCGATTTCGATCCTGAGAACGTGATCAAGCTCGGCCCGATTCGTCCCCGCAAACAAGATTCGCTCGGGAAAGGCATCGTTTAATTTTCGAAGATTTTCTCACCTATCCATGAACATCCAATTTGGCATCGAAACGGAAATTGGAATCGCTCGGGACAACGCCGAGCACATGGATGTAGTTGCTGAATCCATCGCATTGGTCCGCAGCGCAACCGAGCCTGGTGTCAGCATGAGATGGGATTACAAAAGTGAAGATCCTCACGCCGACATGCGCGGTTTTCACGTCGAGGAATTGCGGCAAGACACCGACGAAGCTAATTATTTTGCGCAAGACACGCAGCGCGAAATGAGCTTCATTGAAATTAAAAGCGACTTGGTGCTGGCGAACGGCGCACGTTTTTACAACGACCACGCGCATCCCGAATACTGCACGCCCGAATGCAGCACATTGGACGAACTCATCGCGCAAGATCGCGCAGGTGAACGAATTTTAATGCGGTGCGCGCGCAAACTTTCCGAAGAACGCGGCGAAACCGTTCGGCTCTACAAAAACAATACGGACTTCTTCGGACACAGCTACGGTTGCCACGAAAATTATCTCCTGACTCGTTCGTTACCGTGGGAAAAGCTCGCGCAAGGCATCCAGGCCTTTCTCGTCACGCGCCAGATTTTTGCCGGCGCGGGAAAATTTGCGATCGAAGCGGAAGACAAATTTGTTTCGCACGGATTTCAAATTGCGCAGCGCAGCGATTTTTTTAGCGAACTCCAAAGCGTAGATACGATGCAGCGCCGTCCGCTCGTCAACACGCGCGACGAGCCTCATGCGAATCCCAATTTATATCGACGTTTTCACGTCATCATTGGCGACGCCAACATGTCTCCGTTTGCGACGCGGTTGAAAGTCGGCACCACTGCCCTGGTGCTCGAAGCATTGACGCGATTTCCCAAACGAGTTTATCCGACGTTAAGCGATCCACTGGGGGCGTTACCGGCGATTTCGCGAGACCCAAAATTTAAGTGGGAATTGATTCTGCAAAATTCTCAATTGTCCACCGCCGTGGACGTTCAGCGAAAATATTTGCAAGCCGTTCACGAACTTTGTGATTTGTCGGATCCTTCCAAAGCACAGGTTGCGTCCGATTGGGAAACTGTTCTCGACGATTTAGAAAACGATTACACGCGCTGCGGCGACCGTCTTGATTGGGTGGCGAAACTGGCTTTGATTCGCGAATTTCAAGCCGCGCAAAATATCGCCGACGACGATCCGTGGCTGCGCAGTCTTGATTTGGAATATCATCGGCTTGATCGCGACGAAGGACTTTATTACGGGCTCGAGCAGTCGGGTGCGTTCAAAGGCGTGCCAAGCGAAGGGTCGATTTCGGCGGCCATTTGCGGGCCACCCTTGACGACGCGCGCGTTGATTCGCGGCAAATGTGTGCAGAAATTTCACGCCGCAATCCTTTCCGCACAATGGGATCATGTGACGCTAAAGGGGGAAAAGGGACCGATCAAAATTTCGCTGCTCGATTTGTTTTCGCAGACCCAAATTTCACATTACGCCCAGATGATTGACCGAGCGCAAATGCCAGAAGATTTGCGTGAGCTAGCGGATTGACTGTGATGGCCATTGGCTTGCACCTCAAAGTGGATTAGTTTTCATCCATGAAACAGCACATCAAAAGTTTTTGTTTTCTTATCGCCGCAGGATTGTTGATCGGTTGCGCTTCGACCAAAAAAGTAAGCTGGAATGATCGCATCGGAAATTACACTTACGATCAAGCCGTGATCGAATTAGGGCCGCCCGATAAAATGGCGATGTTGAGTGACCAATCAAAAGTAGCCGAATGGTACACACGTGGAAATTCGGGAGCGGCGGTGGGAATTGGCACCGGTGTGGGCACGGGCTTTGGT
>JBKJOZ010000366.1:0-5649 GCA_046595315.1 Limisphaerales bacterium | reverse complement strand
GTTCCATTTCCTGCCGCACGATGGAGGGTTTTTCCTTTTTGCGCGCTTCGTCCCGATGATATTCAAGGACGAGTTGCAACGCATCGTGCAGATTTGCCTTGGCGGATTCGATGGTTTCACCTTCGGAAAACACGTCTGGAAATTCTTCAAAATAACAGGTGTAACCGCCTTCAGGAGCCGCTTCAAAAACAGCCGTCAATTTGAGGCGAAGGTTTGTTTTCATGTCATTAGATTGCTTTCGTTTGAAATGCTTTTCAAGCGTATGCTTGCCGCTCTTTGTTGAGATGCAGCAATACATTTCCAAGTGCTACGGCTCGATGACGACGTTCAATATACTTTTCAAGAACGAGGGCGACTAATTTCGGTTGAAGGGCTGATTTATTTTATAGCCGAAGAATTTGCAGCACAGCCCCGTTAGGGGCGAAATATTTATAGAAACACGTTCCAACAAAGAAAAGCTCAGTAGCAAAGGTGTTCAGTGAGCAAGCGAAAAGTATGGATTTCTCAAAATCAATACCTAAACTGTGCTATGGCATTGGCAAAGCACCCTAGGGCGTCGCTGTTTGTTCGGCAAAACCTATTTGCTTGTTTGACAACATTCGCGGAATTGGAGCAACGAATCGCTGGGCTACCGGACAAGAAATCTCGTGGTGATGCATTCGAGGTATTCGCCGAAGCTTATTTGGCAACCCAAAGGAAACACGATGCAGCGCAGGTTTGGCCTTTGAGTGCCGTGCCAGCGGAGGTTCTTAAAAATCTTTCCTTGGACGCAAACGATTACGGTGTGGACGGCGTATTTCAAACTTTGCTCGGCCATTACAGTGCCTATCAGGTCAAATTCCGTACAGGAAGACAGTCGCTCACTTGGACTGAGCTATCAAAATTTATCGGGCTCGCAGATAACCCCCGAATTTCGGGACGAGCTTTAATAACTAACTGCGATGACGTCTCAAAAATATTGAAAGACCGCCAAGGTTTCTTTTGCGTTCGCGGCTCAGATTTGGAACGCCTTGAAGCGGACGATTTTCGTGCAATTGAATCGTGGCTTGCAAATTCGGTGTTTACTAAAGAAAAGAAGCACCCGAAACCGCATCAAATAGAAGCGCTGGACGCCTTGCTTCCAGCCCTTCGGGAATATGATCGCGTGTCGGCAATCATGGCGTGTGGAACTGGGAAAACGCTTGTCGCACTTTGGGCGGCGGAGCATATGCAAGCCGGAAAAATTCTTGTTCTTCTTCCATCTCTTGCGTTGTTGCGTCAGACACTTCACGAATGGTTACACGAATCCACATTGGCTTCGCTTGCTTATCTCTGTGTCTGTTCTGATCCGACTGTTACGCAAGATGCTGACGCATTGGCTACGCACCAGTCAGATCTCGATTTCCAAGTATCCACAGATGCCAAAATCGTTCGCGATTTCCTTGACGCCCCATTTGCTGGCACAAAGATTATTTTCTCAACATACCAGTCAGCGCGAGTTATTGGCGAAGGAATAAAGAACGGAGACTTTTTTGACTTTGGAGTATTTGACGAGGCGCATAAGACGGCTGGGAGGGAAGGGCGAAACTTCGCATTGGCGCTCGACGACGCCCACATCCCAATTCGAAAGCGACTTTTTCTTACTGCGACTCCACGCCATTACAACCCGCACAAACGCGACGACGCCGACGAAGCTGAACTCGTATTTTCAATGGACAATCCAGAAGTTTACGGTTCGCAAGCGTATCGAATGACGTTCGCTGAGGCGGCACGCCAGGGCATTATTTGCAGATACAAAGTCGTCATTTCCATCATCACAACAGACGTTGTGACGAACGACCTTCTTAAGCGCGGAGAAGTGATGATAAATGGTGACGCTGTGCGAGCCAAACAGGTTGCCAACCAAATTGCTTTGCGGGACGCCGTAGAGAAATATGGCGTAAAGAAGGTGTTCACATTTCATAGAACCGTGCAGTCGGCTGCTTCATTCGTGGCGGAAGGAAACGAGGGTGTTCAAGCGCAGTTGCCGAATTTCAAAACGCTTCATGTCAGTGGAGCGATGCCGACTGCGCACCGTGAACGAGTTATGCGTGAATTCCGAGCGGCATCTCGCGCCGTGGTTTCCAACGCGCGTTGTCTAACTGAAGGAGTTGATGTTCCTGCTGTGGACATGGTTGCTTTTCTTTCGCCGAGGCGAAGCCGAGTAGACATCGTGCAAGCAATTGGACGGGCTATGCGTCGCGCTCCCGGAAAAACAGTGGGTTACGTCCTCGTGCCTGTTTACGTTGAATTGTCCACGAACGAAAGTGTCGAGGAAGCTGTAAGCCGAGCAGATTTTGATGAAATTTGGGACATTCTTCAATCACTTCAAGAGCAGGATGATGTTTTGGCAGAACTTATTCGTCATGTCGGCGAACAGAAAGGGCGCGTGAAAGGATTCGATGACAGTGCTTTCGCCGACCACATTGATTTTAGCGGGCCGTGCCTGAGTCTGGAAACACTGAGAATCGCGGTTGCCTCTCGATGCTTGGAAAACATATGTTCATCATGGGACACATGGCTTGGCAGGCTAAAGGTTTTCAAAGAACAATTTGGCCATTGTAACGTGCCAAGGTCACATCAGGAGAAGTCGCTTTTCAATTGGGTTTGGACTCAGCGACAACGGCGCAAAAAAGGACAACTGACGGAGAAACAGATTAATGTGTTGGAAAACTTAGGTATTCACTGGGATCGAGACGAAATGTGGGCAGAAAAATTTGAGGAATTGCAAAAATTCATTATGGCTCATGGGCATTGTGAAGTGGCGTTCGTGAACGGCAAAGATGATGAGTTGGCCGATTGGATAATATCTCAACGGAACAAAAATAAAAAAGGCCAGTTACGCGCCGACCGTAAAGCCATCTTGGATGCGACCAGTGGATTTACGTGGGACACAGTAACTTTTAATCTCAAATGGCAGGAAATGTATAACCGTCTCAAAAAGTATCATGCTGTCCACGGTGATACGCGTGTTCCACAGCATTGGAAAGAAGACCCCAAACTTGCCGGTTGGGTTTTATCTCAACGCACGCGACTTAAAAGTGGAGATTTGAACCATGAACAAATTCAACTCCTTAAAGCACTCGGTTTCGACGCGATAATTCACAAGCGCGGAACTTGGGAAGAAACCTGCCAACTGTTGGTTAAATTTAAGGAGATTCACGGTCATTGTGATGTTCCGTCTAGCGATCCAAACAAGAAGCTCGTCAGATTTGTAAACAGCATGCGAACACAAAAAAATGGCGGAAGGCTTGCGCCGGATCGGATTGAGAAACTAAACGGAATTGGTTTTCCTTGGGCTGCTAAAAGATTCGATCATCCGATGGAAGGGCTACATGGGATAAATTCTGCATGGAAAATGCGCTTCGATGAATTGCTGTGTTATAAACAGATTCATGGCAACTGCGATGTGCCCAGCGATTGGACCGAAAATCCGAAGCTCGGGCGTTGGGTCAGCCAGCAACGCCAGTTTAAAGCGAATGGAAAATTGCATCCTGAACGTGAACGGATGTTGTCTGAAATTGACTTTGTGTGGCGAAAACACCGCAAACTCAATGGTTGAGTCAGCCTTGTTTCACAAACAAATAACTACACCAATAAATATAATTAGAATTAGGACTTCGAACATATTGCGATATGAACCTAATGCTCAAAATCTGTCAACCCCGGAAACATTGCATCATTTTGTCGCGCGTACGAGGTTAAGCTACGACGGCACCGGTGTAATTTATTGAATAATTTACCGCGAACTGTGCGACAAGAATTTTCTATTACTCCTTCGCCACCTTGCGCGTGAACACATGCGTTGCGTGGCCGTAAAATGCTTCCGCACATTCCATCATCGTTTCGGAAAGAGTCGGATGCGGATGGACGCACGCGGCCAAATCCTTTGCGTTCGCGCCCATTTCAACAGCGATCACTCCTTCGGCAATCAGTTCGCCCGCGCCGTGTCCGACAATTCCGACGCCAAGAATGCGGTCGGTGTCCGGTTCCAGAATTAATTTCGTGAGTCCATCGGTGCGGTCGTAAGTCATCGCGCGACCGGACGCGGCCCACGGAAATTTCGCGACGTTCACCGTAATGCCCTTTGCCTTGGCCTCGGTTTCGGTCAAACCGCACCACGCGACTTCCGGGTCAGTGAAAACGACGGCGGGAATAATGATGTTCTGGTTCACCGCTTCTTCGCCGATGATATTTTCCACGGCAATGCGCGCTTCCTTCGACGCTTTGTGCGCGAGCATGATTCCGCCGGCGATGTCGCCAATGGCGTAAATATTCGGGTCGGACGTTTCCTGTTTCTCGTTGACCTTGATGAAGCCGCGTTCGTCCTGCTCGACTTTCGTATTTTCCAGGCCGAGATCTTCCGCATTCGGCACGCGCCCGACGGAAACCAAAACGCGGTCGAAAAGTTCCTCGACGGTCTTGCCATCTTCTTCGCTGATGACCTGAATCTTTTTCCCCTTCGTCGCCATCTTCGTCACCTTGGTTTTGTAACGTATCTCTTTGAAATTCTTCTCCGCAAGTTTGACGACAGGACGAATCAAATCGGGATCAGCTCCGGCCAAAATAGTTTCCATCGCTTCGATCACAACCACTTTGCTGCCAAGATTTGCATAAGCCGTACCGAGTTCCATGCCGATATAACCGCCGCCAATAATCAAAAGGTCTTCGGGGATTTCTTCAATTTGCAAAGCCTCGGTGGAAGTCATGATGCGCGGATTTCCCAAATCAAAAGCTTTCGGCATCGCTGGCTTTGAGCCGACAGCGACGATGGCTTTGTCGTATTCGATGTGCTGTTGCCCATTTTCCGTTTCCACGCGTAATTTCTGCGAGCCTTCAAAATAGCCACGACCATAAATGACTTGAACGCCGCGTGCTTTCGCGAGTTGTGAAATGCCGCCAGAAAGTTTTTGCAGAATGGAATCTTTCCACGCCCGCATCTTGTCTAAATCAATTTTGGGCGCTTCAAACGCCAGGCCGAAATTAGCCGATTCGCGCGCTGCTGAAATCATTTCCGTCGCGTGCAGGAGTGCTTTGGAAGGAATACAACCGCGATTCAAGCAAACGCCACCGAGCCGTTTCTCCTGCTCAATCAAAATTACTTTTTTGCCGAGGTCAGCCGCATAAAACGCCGCCGCATATCCGCCCGGCCCGCCGCCGATCACCACGATTTCAGGTTTTGTTTGTTCCATAGAAAATCTTTACCACAAATGTCGGCGGAGAATAGGGATGTTGGCCAGTGGCGTCGATGATTTTGTCAGCAGTTTTGCACGTTAGTTTCGGAAGGAGCGCCGGTTTGCAACCGGCTTTGCGTGGCGGTATCCAGAGCCGGTTGCAAACCAGCGCTCCGTTCTGTCGGATTCGCGTGGAAATCTGGACAGGTTTTTAATAAGTAAAACCTGTTCCATTTTAAAAAGCAGGATGCTACCTTTTCGCGCGTAAGTTTAATTTTAAATTTATGTCTAACCCATCTGCTCGTCTGCAATCGGGATCTTCACAAAAATCCCATACCAACGGCCACAAGCCAAAATATCCCGGCGTGCGCGTGACGTGTAACGGGAACCAACTCGTTGCCCAATACGTCGAAATACGCATTACGGAAGGCGGGATTTTTTATCCAATTACGCCATC
>JBKJOZ010000314.1:0-3938 GCA_046595315.1 Limisphaerales bacterium | reverse complement strand
CACGCGCAGAATATTTTTGAATTTGTGAAATGAGTTTGCGCGACTCTTCACTCAAGATTTTTTTACACTGGTCCGTAAAAAATTGCGATTGCGACAATTCAATTGAAGAATTTTTAGGCCTACTCTGAGAGTATCTTCCACCACTTCTTATTTCGCCGGACTGTAACGCCAGTTAAGGGAAAGACGGTTACTTGGTTCAGTCAGCGTCCCATTGAAAACAAATCAGTAGCGGAGCAGTCTCAATTAGTGAGAGCGACTCAAATTTTCAGCACTCCCCGAATTGCTAATCTACCGTATTAAAACTTATGAAAAATCCCTTGCGTGCATTGATTGTGGAAGATCAGGAGCCAGACGCAATTCTGTTAGTTCGGGAATTGAATCGTGCCTACGAACTGGAATCCGTGAGGGTTGCAAGCGCTGAGGAAATGAGTGCTGCGCTCGAAAAACCATGGGATGTAATCATAAGCGATTATTTGATGCCGAACTTTGACGGGCTTGATGCGCTTAGACTTTTGCAGAAAAGAAATTTGGATATTCCGTTCATCATCGTCTCAGGCGCTATCGGCGAGGAAATCGCGGTCAACGCCATGAAAGGTGGCGCGAACGATTATGTAATGAAGGGCAACCTCCCCCGCCTGGTTCCCGCTATTGAACGCGAATTGCGCGAAGCCGAAAGCCGTCGCTTGCGTCGCCAGGGTGAAACCGCTGTTGCGCATTTGGCGGCGATTGTTGAATCCTCTTTTGATGCCATCATCGGGATGTCTTTGGACGGCACAATCACCAGCTGGAATTTTGGCGCGGAAAAATCTTACGGGTATTTGCAGAATGAAGCTATTGGGCGAACTCTTTCCATTATCGCTCCGCCCATTTCTGCGGGTGAGACATCCCATCTTTTTGAAAAAGTTAAACGGAGCGAACGTGTGGAGCGTTACGAAACGATCCGAGTTAAAAAAGATGGAACGCCAATTGATGTTTCGCTGACTATTTCGCCGATTAAAAATCCCTCCGGAGAGGTAATAGGTGTTTCAGCCATCGAGCGCGACATCACCGAAGAAAAGCGCGTACAAGCGGAGCGCAAGCGCTTGATCGATGAACTTTCCAAAGCCTTGGCCAAGGTCAAAACTTTGAGTGGTTTGCTGCCCATTTGCGCTTCGTGCAAAAAGATTCGCCACGGCGAAGCTTGGGAGCCGATTGAAGTTTATATCAAAGCGCGTTCCGACGCCGAATTTTCACACGGAATGTGTCCGGATTGCATGGAAAAACTCTATCCTGAATACCTGCACTCAACCTGAGGTAAAACAACGGGCAACGTTTAGCTCTTCGGGCGAAATCCCGGCGGTAAATTGGATGCCGATTTTTCTTCTGTGGCCTTTGGCGGAAGGGAACCTTGGATGGAATCGGGCAATTCGCCATCGAGCGCTTCTTCGCCGACAGTTTCGAACATCGCCAGGCGTTTGCGGGCTTTTTCAGCAGCCGGCGTTTCTCCATACTCGTTGACGACACGATGAAGCAGGGCAACGGCTTGATCGGTCTTATGCAGTTTTGAGTAGAGATTGCACAAATGAATTGCCGCCCAACCCCAGCGCTGCGGTGGCAATTTGTGTTTAAGAATTTCCTCGTATTCGAGCGCGGCGGCTAGGTTGTTTTTTAAATCCTTTTCGTAAATTTCCGCGATGCGCAAGGCCACTCCTTGTTCCCGAGGATTTCGGATGAGATAATCGCGCATCAAACGAATGGCTTCGAGATGGTGGCCATTGGCCCATTCCTGCTCCGCTTCTTCGTAGTCAGGATCTTTAATACCGACCCCATCGTCATTAAACATAAACTCCACGCTACGACTTCCAAAATACTCAGAAACATCTCGCGCAAGAAGCAATCCAAGAAAAAGCGCCATTAACAAAAATGCCGCGAAATATCCCACCATCGTGCTGCGCCCCTTGGCGGCAGGCCTCGCAATTTGTGGGGCAGAAATCGAAGGTGCCTCAGCGACAATGTTTGGGGCCGCACCCTGCGCATTGGTCACGGCAGCGGCGGAGTTGGTTGACGCCACGGAATTAGTTGAATTATTGACCGTGTTGGTCAATTCGTTGGAAATAGAACCCGGAATGTTGATGGGCGCAGCCTCCTTGTTCGCGCTTTTATAGCTCGAATAGAACAGGCCGCCAAAAACCGCCGCAGCGATGATCAAGCCAAGATAAAGACCAATTTTAATTTTCGGATTCATGCCAGAATGCGGCGGTTATCAAACCAAAGTTCCGCCAGAACGAAAGATATTTCAAACAGTTGAATTAACAGCTTCGTTATGAAGCAATTTTCAAATCACCGGGCAGGCTCCGGTGACTCAAAGTTATTTATGCGGTGACTGTTCGTAATGCATGCGCAAAATATCTTCGCCGAAATCATTTTCGAAATTGCGCCAAACCGTGTGGACATGGTTCGCGTCGTTTTGAGTGTTATCATATTCCATCAGAAACGTCGGGCCTTGGATTCGATAATATTGCGCTTCGCCGCGTTCAAATCCGCCGGCCCAAGCGAAATGAATTTTATCCAAACCAGCTTTTTTAATCTTTGCCAAATCCGCTTCCACAATTTCCAGTCGGTTCCGGAATAAATATTCTTTGATCAAATTCTCCAGCGATTCGCCCTGTTCTTTGGTCATTTGCGAATGCGACAACCCGACCGGTTCGAGCGGTGTCGCCTTCCGCAAATTACCGGTGAAAATTTCTTTGGGGGCATTGGTCGAAATCATCGCGATCTTCTTTTGGTCATCGGAAAATGATTTCACCAGTCGTCGCCCCATATCTTCTTCATTGGCTAAAACCCGAACACCCTTGCGCGGCCCTTCCTTCACTTCGCCTGGATTAGAGCCAAAAAATGACGGCGTGGTTGAAATTTCTTTTCCATCCACAATCGTAAAATTGATGGAGAGATGATGCCCTTCGACGCGCCAACCCCAAGTGTTCGTTGAACCCGGATGGCCGAAAATGGAAACGTAATAAAGTTCCGGATCGCGCTTCGGACTTTTGTTTTCCAAATCAAACAACACCAGTTCCAGGCTCATGATTTCGGTGGCTTTGACGTAACCTCGCTGACTCAAGCCGGAATCGAGCAAAGCATGCGCAAAATTTCGTTGTTCCTTGGTCATTTCCTTGAACGGCAGCCCAACGCGCGTTTTGGGGATAAAATGCCAGTTGGTGCGCTCATCGCTCTTCAAGTCAAAAGAGGCTTTTGTGTATTGATCCGTTTTAAGCGATGTCAAAAAATCATTGGCAGCTTCAGCCATTTCCTCAGCAGGACTTCCTGCGAAAATCGAAAACGGTGCAAGGCAGAGGAACGTCAGAACAAGAGAAATGAAGCGCGATGTAAATTTCATGCAGCCAGAGTCAAATCAATCACTGACTAAGGCAATTGGAAAATGGACCGAATGCAGAACCAGACTTCACACGCATAGGAATCGAGATTAGACATCGGTGATTTAATTCGTATTCTGCCGCCGTGAAAATTTTGTTTATTGGCGACATCGTAGGCGAACCGGGGCGACAAGCCGTCCAACAACTCGTGCCCAAATTGAAACGCCAACACGAAATCAATCTTGTCATTGCTAATGGCGAAAACTCCGCCGGTGGCGCAGGAATCACGGTGAATACCGCGCTCGAAATTTACGCGGCGGGAGTCGATGTCATCACCACTGGCGATCATCTTTGGGACCAAAAAGAAGTGACCGCGCTGTTGCAAAACGAGCCGCGTTTTTTGCGTCCGTTGAATTATCCGCGAGGCACGATTGGGCAGGGAAGCATGATTTGCCAATTGGAAAGTATGCCGCCCGTTGCCGTGATAAACTTGCAGGGACGAACGTTCATGGCTGCGTTAGAAAATCCATTTGCCTGCGCGCAAATCGAAGTGGAAAAATTGCGAAAAATTACCCCGATTATTTTCAT
>JBKJOZ010000303.1:0-18489 GCA_046595315.1 Limisphaerales bacterium | reverse complement strand
GCTTAACGTCGCGCCGACGCAGGACGCGGATACTTCGCGCATGACAATTGTCACTCGCGGCGATGATGCGACGCTCGACCAAATCGTCAAGCAACTCAACAAGCTGGTGAACGTTTTGGAAGTGCGCAATTTTAGCGAAGGCGAATATGTGGATCGCGAATTGGTTCTGGTGAAAGTGAATGTGGATTCCAAGACGCGCGCTGAGATCATGCAGATTGCTGATATTTTTCGCGCCAAGATTGTCGATGTTCAGCCGAAAAGTTTGACGATTGAAATCACCGGCAACGAAAGCAAAGTTGAAAAATTTATCACCTTGATGAAGACGTTCGGCATCAATGAATTGACCCGCACGGGGAAAGTCGCTTTGCCACGAAAATAATAATTTTTCCAATCGTGGATTCACATACGACAACTCAAATTACTCAGGCCGGTGTCAGCCTGGGTGGCGTTATTGCCGTGGTGACTTCGTGGACACGGAATCGTTCTATTCTTTGGGCGATTCTGCATGGGATTTTGTCGTGGTTTTACGTGGTTTATTTTGCGCTAACTCGCACCAACGACGAAAAAAGAAAATAGGATTTAGAAAATTTTTATTTAACACTCAACTAACCAACACAAAACAAATGCCTGCAAAAGTATATTCAGATAAAGACGCGGATCTAAACGTTCTCAAGGGTAAAACGCTCGCCGTGCTCGGCTTCGGCTCACAAGGCCACGCTCACGCCCTCAATCTCAAAGAGAGCGGATGCAAAGTCATCATCGGACTTTACGAAGGGAGCAAATCGATTGCGGTCGCGAAGGAAAAAGGATTTGAAGTTTTCAACACCGGCGAAGCGGTCAAACGAGCGGACGTGATTTTCGTGGCGATTCCGGACACGAAACAAGCGAAGGCTTATAAACAAGACATCGCGCCAAATCTGATCAAAGGCAAAACGCTTCTGTTTTCTCACGGTTTTGCGATTCATTTCAAGACCGTTGTCCCACCGAAAGATGTGGACGTGATTCTCGTCGCTCCGAAAGGGCCAGGACACATTGTGCGCCGCCAATTTCTCGAAGGCAAAGGCGTGCCAGCGTTGATCGCGGTTTATCAAAACCCGAGCAAACAGGCGAAGAAAGTTGCGCTCGCCTGGGCCAAGGGCGTGGGTGGAACTCGCGCGGGCGTCATCGAGACGACTTTTAAAGAAGAAACCGAAACGGATTTGTTCGGCGAACAAACGGTGCTTTGCGGCGGCGCGAGCGCGTTGGTGCAAGCCGGTTACGAAGTTTTGGTGGAAGCGGGTTATCAACCGGAGATGGCTTACTTTGAATGTTTGCACGAACTGAAATTGATCGTCGATTTGATGAACGAAGCGGGCATCAGCGGGATGCGTTTCTCGATTTCTGAAACGGCGAAATGGGGCGATATTTCGGTCGGTCCAAAGATCATCGACGCCAGTGTGAAGAAGCGGATGAAAATTGCGCTCAAAGAAATTCAAGACGGCAAATTCGCCAAAGGTTGGGTCAAGGAATACGAAGGCGGTTACAAGAAATACAACGCGCTCATGAAAAAGGGCGCGAATCACGGAATCGAAAAAGTGGGCGCGCGTTTGCGTGGCTTGATGCCGTGGATGCAGAAGCGTTCCATCAAAGGATCGCAAGCGTCGTATTAATTAGTTTTAAAAGCATTCATTAACCCGCCAGGCGACTGGCGGGTTTTTTTGTGTCGGAACGCAACTTTGAAATACGGTTGGTGTTAATCAAACTGTTGGATATATTCAAGACCATGAACCGGATTGGAAAAACAATGTTGTTGCTTACCGCTTTCGGGCTGGGTTTCAGCGTTCACGCCGTGACTCCTGATCGTTATGACACGATTGTGGACCGGAATATTTTTCGTCTGACTTCACCACCGCCGCCACCGGCCCCAGCCACCAACAACGACGCTTTGGATAAAAATATCGAGCTGTCCGGAATTTCTAATTTTGGCGGGCAAAAAAAGGCGTGGTTCATCATCAAGACCAAGGGAGCCAAGGACACGCTTTACATCAATTTGGGAGAGAATGAGCGGCAGGAATTTTTGGAAGTATTAAATATTTCCGAAGAGGAAGGTGAAGTAAAAGTTTTGAACGCGGGAAGTCCAATGACTCTTTCTTTCAAAAATAATGCGCCAAAAGCGGTGGCCGGTTCCGTTCCTCCGCCAGCTCCGGCGGGCGCGGTGGCGACGAGTGTGATTGCTCCAGTGTCTAACAACACGTCGTCCTATGGAGGGAGAGCAGTGACCGTGACCGGCGGAAATCCCACTGTATCTGCAGGGCAAGCGGGGCAGACCGCAGAAAACAGCACCGGTTTGCGAACTATCCCCACCCGGACTCTTCGATTGGCTCCGGTTCCTTCGCAGCAAGCCGCTACGGAAACGGCGGTGGAGCCCCAAAAACAGCGTGAATTGATGGAAATTCAAAAAGCGGTTTATGATGCGGCTGGCGTCGCGATTCCTCCATTGCCTCCCACGACCGGAGCTAAAAGCGGCACGACGGTGGCTCCTCCGCCGGTTCCGCAATAATCAAAGTCTCAAAAACTGTTCAGCCGCCCAGTCAGCATAACGCAATCCTTTGGCGGTTAGCTGAAATTTTTTTTCATCCAAGCGCCCGTAACCCAAGCTGACCATTTGCGCGATTTCAGTTTTCCATTCCTGACCCAATTCAAAGCCAGTGCGCTGCTGAAATTCAACCAGAGGCCAACCCGCGTTCATCCGCAGTCCGAATGCGGCCAATTCTCCCGCGCGTGACAACGATTTTAATTCCTCACGCGACTCGATGGCACGCTGACCGCGTTCGAGTTGCTCGCAATAAAGCGTGGTGTTGGACCAATTTTTGGTTCGCACACCGCGAACGTAACCGGCGGCGCTGGGACCGAGACCGTAAAATGAACCACCGCGCCAATAGTTTACGTTATGCTGACACGCGCGATCGGGAATTTCATTGGACGCATCTGACAAATGCTTTGCGAAATTGGCGATCTCGTATTGTTGAAAACCATTCGCCGTTGCGACCTGCAAAAGTTCTTCATACATCGCGCACGCCAGTTCCTCGTTCACATCGAATTCGCCTGCTTGCAATTGCTGGTAGAGCGGCGTGTCTTCTTCATAGATGACTTCGTAGGAGGAGAGATGTTCGCTGTTCATAGCGACGGCTTCTGCGAGCGTTTCCTGCCAAATGCGCATCGTTTGCCCGGGAATGGCAAACATCAGGTCGATGTTGATGTTTTCAAAACCAGCCGCACGAAGAATGTCGAAGGATTTAAAAACCATTTCGCGGCTATGCACCCGGCCAAGGCGGTCGAGCAAATTAGCGTCAAGCGATTGTACGCCCATGGAGATTCGATTCACCCCGCCGTCGCGCAACAGCTTGGCCTTATCCAGAGAAACGGTCGCGGGATTGCATTCGACCGTCCATTCGAGCGCACTGGCCAATTGCAGCCGCTGCATTGCGCCTAAAACTTTTTCCCACTGCTGTAAATTGAGGAGCGAAGGAGTTCCACCGCCAAAGAAAATGGTCTGGGGTTTTAAATCAGCGGCGACCAATTCCATTTCGCGGATCAACGCCTCCACGTAACGATTGACCGTTTCGCCTTTGGCGGCCTCGGAAAAGAACGCGCAATATTCACATTTCTGCGCACAGAAGGGAACATGCACATACAGACTGGACACGGGTGAATGGGATAGTGGGCCGGACATTTAGGCGGCGAATATAAAGCGCGGCGCAATTTCAGCGAACAAATATTAAACGGGGGGCTGCGAACGTGGGGCGCTGATGCGTTGGACGCGTTCGGCCTTGGGACCTTTGTCACTGGGGACAAGATCGTAAACCACCGTTTCCCCTTCGTGCAGCGATTTGAAACCTTTCCCCTCGATGCAGGTATGATGCACAAAAACATCTGCACCAGACTCTTGCGTGATGAAGCCAAACCCCCGTGTGTTATCGAACCATTTCACTTTTCCACTCGCCATAAATTCCCTTGGATGCTTGAGGCTGGTGGATAAAAATTTGCGCAGCAATTTCGCGCCGAGTTAACTCCAAAAAATCATCCCCATAACTCAAATTTTTCGCAGACTAAAAAGCGACGCACCAACGGTCAAGAATTTGTTTCTCTAAATTTTCCCGTTTTTTATGAGCCAATTTTATTTTCTGCGTTGCCGCCGCAATTTCTCATCATTAGCATCGCCCCATGGTTGCAACCGAACCCACCCACAAAATTATTTTTGCACGAACCGATGGACGAAGCGCGGACGCGTTGCGCAACATTCGTTTTCAGAACCACATTGCGCCGTATGCGACCGGTTCCACGTTGATCGAGTGGGGCCTGACACGCGTGATTTGCGGAGCGACCGTCGAAGAAGGTGTTCCGCGTTGGATGAAGGATCAAGGCGTCACCGGCGGTTGGATTACGGCCGAGTATTCCATGTTGCCCTACTCCACGTTGACCCGGAAATCGCGCGACAGCACCAAAGGAAAAATCGACGGACGCTCCCAGGAAATTCAACGGCTGATTGGTCGCGCCATGCGTGCCACCATCGATTTGGACAAGCTGGGCTCGCGCACGGTCTGGGTCGATTGCGATGTGCTGCAGGCGGACGGCGGAACCCGCACTGCCGCCATCACCGGTGCTTACGTCGCCTTGCAACTCGCCCTCCGAAAATTGCTCGCCGAAGGAAAACTGAAACAAGACCCAACCCTGCATCCGGTCGCCGCCGTCAGCGTTGGCATCGTCAACCAAGAAGCGCTGCTGGATCTTTGCTACGTGGAAGACGTCGCCGCGCAAGTGGACATGAACCTCGTGATGAATGGCGCAGGTGAATTCATCGAATTACAAGGCACCGGCGAAGAAAGCACGTTCAGCGAAGCGCAGCTTGCCGCCATGCTCGCGCTCGGCAAAAAAGGAATTCAACAATTGCTCGAATTGCAAAAAGAAGTCATCGCGTCCGCGTAAGCCTTTCTGCTCCTTTTCATGGAACCGACCCGGTTATTTCTTTTGCGCCACGGCGAAGTTGAATCGCGCTATCAACGCGTTTTCGGCGGGCGGATCGACATGGATCTTTCGCCGCAAGGCCACCTCCAAGCGGCGGCTTTGGCGAAATATTTGCAGAACACAAAACTGGACGCGCTTTATTGCAGTCCGATGAAACGCGCTCAGCAAACCCTCGCCCCGCTCGCCGCAAATCATCCATTTTCACCGACGACCATTCCCGATTTTCATGAAGTGCATTTTGGCGACTGGACCGGTTTAGGTTGGCAGGAAGTTCAGGAGAAATATCAGGTCAGCGCATTTCAATGGCTGGATATGTTGGAACAAGCCACCGTGCCCAACGGCGAATGCAGCCGGACTTTTCGCAGCCGCATCGAGCCCGATCTGAAAAAAATTGTAGAACAACACACTGGCGAAAGCGTGGCCATCGTTTGTCACGGCGGAGTGATTCGCATGATTCTTTCCATCTTGCTGCACCTGCCACTGCCAAAATTAGCGCACTTTGAAATCGAGTATGCCAGCATCACTCGAGTCGATTTACTGCCGCACAAGGCCGAAGTGCAATTGCTCAACTTCACCCCGTGGCGCGATCTCGCATGAAAGATTCGGTCTGGCAAATCGCGGTGTCCATTTCCGAAGAAGCCGAGGAACCGGTCATCGCAATCTTTGAGAATCTTTTTGGCAAACCGCCATCGATTTACACCGACGCCGACACGCGGAAAACAACCGCCTCGCTCTTTTTGACGAAAACTTCGCCGTGGAATTCCTCGGTCAAGACGCAGTTGCTCAACGAATTAAAACTACTTCGCGAATTCGGAATTAATGTCGGCAGCGCAAAAATCAATTTCAAAAAACTTCAACGCCAGGATTGGGCGGAATCGTGGAAAAAACATTTCAAGCCGATCAAAATTGGCAAAACGCTCTTGATCAAACCGAGCTGGAGCAAACTCAAGCCGCAGAAAAATCAGGCGTGTGTCATTCTTGATCCCGGACTTAGCTTCGGCACCGGTCAGCACGCCACTACTTTATTTTGTCTCGAACAACTGGTGCGTTGCCGAAACAAAAATCAGAGCCAATCCTTTTTGGATATTGGAACCGGATCAGGGATTTTAGCGATTTCCGCCGCGAAACTGGGATATTCTCCGATTCAAGCTTTTGATTTTGATCCGGAATCAGTTCGAGTGAGCCATGCCAACGCGGAACAAAATAATGTGGGGAACCAAGTTCGCCCCGCCCACCGCGATTTGACCAAACTTCCTTTGCACAGTGGAAAGCGCTTTGACCTGATTTGCGCCAATTTGATTTACGACGTGCTGTTAGGTGAACGGAGACGAATTGTGAATCGGCTGGCGCCGACCGGTGCGCTCATCTTGGCTGGAATTCTTAAAACGCAATTTGCCCAGGTCAAAATCACCTACGAAAAAATGGGAATGGTTTTGGTAAAAACTCGCGTCGGAAAAGAATGGCAATCAGGACATTTTGTTTTTAACCGAATAAAATAGTTTTGAAAATTTTTTGAACGGGTCTTAACCTTTCGAAGTCAGACGAGTAGTTGAATCGACTCATCCGTCGAGAAAGGAAATTAAGTATGACCAAAACGTTGGACTTGATCGCCGAGACCATTCGCAGTTCGAAACATCCCTTCCCTCAAGCTGATAATCGCCCACACAAGCCGCAAAAACATCGCTACGAGCGGCGAAAAGTAAAAGAAATCATCCGTTTGAATGATTGGACGTCTGAGGTTTGAGCGGATCCGGGTAGGCAGCTTGTCCTAAAAATTAGAGCGAGCTGGTGATCACAGCGACACCTGCACCGAATGCGATCGCCAACATTTTAAGGCGATTAAAACGATGTTCGTCGCTGCTTTCGAAGAGAATCGTGGTCGAAATATGCAAAAATATTCCGATCACGACTGCCATCAGTTCGTGACTGTATTTGGATAAATTTCCCGCTAGGTCGCTTAATCCCGCGCCCAAGGGTGACATCAGCGCAAAAGCCAGCATCAGCATGAGCGCCTTACTGCGCCCCACTCCGTTGTGCAGCAACATGGTCAGAAGAACAATTGAGACCGGGATGTTGTGGATGACGATTCCAGCCAACAACATTTTTTGAGAATGCTCCTGATTGAGGTGCCCCCCCAACGGCATCCCTTCAATGAAGGCGTGGATGCATAACCCAAGCATCATCCCAAGGGGAATTTTCCCCGAATGATCATGGTGGGCGTGGCCGTGTTCAATTCCGTGGGAGAAAAATTCCAAAAGAAGTTGGACAAAAAAACCTGCTAGTACCAAAAGTCCAATTGAAAATCCGACGTCCCCTTTAACTAAAAGCGCGGGCGCAATACTGGTCGCGCTGTAAGCCTCTGGCAGCAAATGGAGGACGGTGATAGTGAAAATGTAGGCGCCCGCAAAGGAAATGAGCACCTTGATCTTTCGCTTGTCCTCGGGTTTGAACAAAAGCACGATCGCAACACCGATTGCGACCGATAAAAACAAAAGAAAATAGGTCATTTAAAACGGCCTATAGATTGCGCAGGTTGGCTGAGATTTTGAAATCTCTTTCTGCCGGTGATGCCAAGGATGAAATGAAATCCCCCCCGCTTGAGCGAAGGGGAAAGTGAAATTATTTCATCAATAACATCTGTCGAGCCCGCTTGATGGAACGGTTCAACTGACGTTGGTAGTGGGAAGGCAGGCCGGTGTATTTGCGCGGAAGAATGCGGCCTTGATCCGTGACGAACTGCTTCAGCAAATTGACGTTCTTAAAATCGAGCGCGTCAAAGGTGAAGTCAATTTTAGGCTTGGGCCGGGGAGTGCGACGCTCCGTGGTACCGCCTTTGCCTGTTGGTTTATCTTTGTGAGTTTTGCGTGGCATAAAGATTATTTAATTTCGCGATGAACGGTGTGCCGACGCAGGAACGGATTAAATTTTTTAATTTCTAATTTTTCCGTCTGCAGTTTTTTGTTCCGCGTGGTGGTGTAGCGCGAAGGAGTTTTGCCTTCTTTGCGCGATTCGGTGCATTCAATTGTAATGATTTCTCTCGCCATAAATTATTCTTTTTCTTTGACTGGTTTATCCTCGGCTTCGTCGTCTTCCTCAACTTCCACTCCTCCAGCGCTATCGACAGAACCGAGCGCCCCAAGACGACGTTGGCGCAACGCACCATCCCGTTCAAGCTGTCCCTGTGCTTCCACTGTAAAACGGGTCCAGGGAATAGCATCCAAGCGCACTCTAGGAATGGGTTTTCCAGTCAACTCGCAAACTCCATAGGTGTTTTTTTCAATCCGTTTGAGCGCTTCTTCGATCTCGTAAATCGCATCCTGGTCGGACGAAAGTAAACTCAACGCGAAATCGCGATCAAAATTATCAGTGCCTGAATCGGCCATGTGCAAACTGTAACTGGCCATTTCTTCAGCAGATTCTTTGGCCAGACCGCTCATTTGCAAGAGGAGCCGTTGCCGCAATTCGAGCAGGTTCTCGTAATATTTCGTCCACTCGGCCTTAACTTTCAGATGACCATTCTTCATGGTTTTAGCCGAAACCGTGCCCAAAATAGAAGCGGAGGTGGCAGCGATCGCCGGCTTACGCGATTGCGCCGGGGCTGCCGCCTTTTTTTTGGTTTCTACCTTCTTTGTTTTCTTCTTAATCACGGCTAAATATTTTCCAGTAAAATCTGTTTTCCCTCGCAACATCCCAATTTGCAAAATTCGAGAGTGGGCGACTGTAGCAAAGGAAAACTAATTTGCCACAAATATTTTAAATTTTTTCTCGTGAAAAATCTCAAACGAGCGGATCAATTATCCGTTTCGACGATTCGTTTAGCCGCACAAAATACAGGGGAAAGGCAGTTTTGCAAAAATTTTCTCTGCCTTTCAAGCAGGAGTTCGTTTTGACTTCACTACTTAAGACGCTTATCAAGCCGTCGTGAACGGGAACTCAAAGAATCATCTTATCGTCGCGGTCCTGATTTTCTTTGGTTTGATAAAATTTTCTTTTGCGGCGGAGGTCATCCATGTCGCTACCTTCAATGTCGAAAATTATCTGGATATCCGCGCTGGAACGCGCCCGGCAAAATCCACCGAAAGCAAAGCCAAAGTGTGCGACAGCATTCTCGCGATCAAACCTGATGTCATCGCCCTTCAGGAAATGGGCAGCACGAATGCATTGCTGGAATTACGCGATTCTCTGAAAAAGGCCGGATTGGATTTTCCGCACTGGGAACATATCACCGGCTACGACACCAACATTCATGTCGCGATTTTGAGTAAGTTCCCTTTTGCAGCGCGGCGGCCTCACACCAACGACGGCTTTCTGTTAAGCGGGCGGCGTTTTCGCGTGAGCCGCGGCTTTGCCGAAGTCGATATTCAAGTGAACCCTAAATATTCGTTTACATTGATTACGGCGCATTTGAAATCGCGCCGTCCGGTGCCGGAAGCAGATGAAGCCGAATTACGTGAACAGGAAGCCATCAAGTTGCGCGAAAACGTCGCTGCGCGTCTGGCCACCAATCCTGACGTAAATCTTGTTCTGCTCGGCGATTTCAATGACGTGAAAGATTCCCGTTCCACAAAAATTTTATTAGGCCGTGGCAAAAGTGGGTTGTTTGACACGCGTCCTGCTGAACGGAACGGGGATAATCAGCGAAATTCAAATCCGCGTTTCGAGCCTAAGAACATCACCTGGACGCATTATTACGGGAAGGAAGATACTTACAGTCGCATCGACTACATTTTGCTCAGCAACGGCATGAAAAGCGAATGGCTGCGGGAGGAAACGTATATTTTAAGCACGCCAAACTGGGGCACTGCTTCCGACCATCGTCCGATTGTAGCTGGATTCATTGCAGAGGAAAAATAGCACCTCAATCCAATTGCAAAATTCGATAGAACCGTTGTGGCTGAGTCGTAATATTATCTGTAATCGAAACTGTAGGGCTGGTCGCCGTCACTGGATTTCCTAGGTCGGTCCAACCAGACGCATCCAAGCCGTTTTTAAATTGTATCTGGTAAGTTTTTCCCGAAAACGTTTCCCATGTTAGCTTGATGAAACCATTCCCCAACGCCGCGATGGAGGACGCGCGCGGCGGCGGGATGACCACGATTTGAAAATTCTGGTTGTTACTGAGAACCGGAGCGCCGTTATCGCTCACAATAATATTCACGGTGTTGGTCAGCAGCGTTTCCGAACTCGGCGCGGTCCAGCTAAAAATTCCTGAAGTCGGATCAATCGTCGCTCCACCGCTCAACGCACTCGCTCCTAAACTAAAATTCAAAATGTTGGCTGGAAAATCCGCGTCGGTGGCTCCATTCGTGAAGGTCAAAGTTGCCCCGGCATTCACAAATTTATTGGAAATGATCGCGAGCACTGGAGCTGTGTTGGACTCGGTCACCGTTGCCGTAAAACTTTTTACATCGCTGGCAGAAGGGGTGCCGTTGTCAGTGGCGCGAATCGTGATGGTATAGGTTCCCGGGCCTTGCGCTTCAGTGGGCGTCCAACTGAAAATTCCACTCGCGGAATTGATGGTAGCCCCGGTGGGCGCTCCCGGATCCAAAGTGAAGTTGATGGAATTGGAATCGGTCGCGGTTACGGCAAAGCTCAGCAACGAATTTTCCGCAGCCGTTCGATTGGAGATGGCGGCCAGCACGGGAGCAGCATTTACGGTTAAATTCGCATTTGAGCTGGTCACCGCTCCGGCGGAATTACTTACCACCACAGAATAATTCCCGGCATTCGTCGGTTGCGCATTGAGAATCATGACTGAGGAATTTGTTGCATTGACGATCGTTGTTCCGTTGAACAGCCAACGGTAACCCAAAGGTGAACCGCCTGTTGCAGTGACGCTAAAAATAACATTACTTCCCCCAACCACAGCGCGACCCTGCGGCTGCGAAGCAATTGTGGGCGGAACGGTGGACGAGGTATTGAAATCTTTGCCGGTCGCACTAGGCCCGACACTGACCGGATTTGAAAAGACCACGTTTGTGAAAACATATCCGTCAAGACTTGCGCTGAGGGTGTAAGTTCCCGCTGGCAATCCCACCAGATTATATGTGCCGTCGCTGTCAGTGTAAGTCATCCTCGTGGATGAAACAAAAACGCGAACCCCCTCGACTGGGGTGCTGTTGGTTTTTACGGTTCCACTGATACGGAACGTGGTGGGTGAACCGACCCGCACAATCACCGAATCGCTGGCGGTACCGCCTTTCATATCCGTTACCGTGCAGCGGACCACGTATTCGCCCGCGCTCCAACTGGTGCTTGCCGTCAATCCATTCGTCCCAAAATTTCCCCCGTCAAAATCCCAATAGTAAGCCAGCGCATCCCCATTACTGTCCGCAGTTGTGGCCGTAAAATTTACCGTCGCGCCCGCTGCGACATTCGTCGCACTCGCTGTGATGGTGATGGTTGGAGGAACATTGGTGGGAAAAGTTCCCTTGTTGACGACCACATCGAGCGATTCCGGCGACGTGCCTCCCTTTTTGATAGGGGTGATGTGCACACCTGCCTGTGGGTCAGAAAATGTTCGCCCGATCACAATTGCCGAATCGTTTTTTGCATCAACTGAGCCAGGCGTCGTGTCCAGCAAAAGGCTTTTTTGATTGCCACTTTGGGCCCAGCGCAACCCAGCGCCGTTCATCAACCATTTGTTGCTCGAAAACTTCTGACGAAACTCGACCCAATAATTCGTCGAAGCGTTTTTCGCCACACTCAACCCGCGAATTCCAGTCGAGTTCGTATTGTCATGACAAAAAATTCGATACGTTCCGCTGACCGTGACATTCGTAACCTCGTTGGTGGTCAGCCAATTTAAATAACGTTTGTAACGCGCGTTGAAATGGTTGGCTCCTGCGCTGGCCGCGCCCATCGTGTCAAAACTATCGCCGTATTCGACGTTCGTTCCGTTGTTGCCAATGATGCTCAAACCGGAAGTGTCCCAGAAACCCGCGTGGTTCAATCCGTAGTTATGACCCAGTTCATGGGCCGAAACACCCGTGCCAAAACTGTTGCGAATCCATGCTCCCGGCTGGCCAATATAACCCAGTCCCGACCAAGTGAAACCGGGAACCGAACCCATGCAAATCAGATCGAAATTGTAATTGGCCAGAACATAACCCGCCGAGGCAGCAGCAGTGCGCGCGTCAGTCCGCAATTTGTCGTAGAAATTATTGGTTCCATAATACGAAGCGCTATTCGTCAGACGAAACGTGGGCGTGTAATCCGATCCTTGACCGACCAACGCGAAACCGGCGCGCCCAAACGAAGATTCACCGTAAAAATTATTTAAGCCGCTCACAAGATTCGTTCCGGTCGAATCAGGAAACGGCACGCCCACCAAATCGGGAAAATCGACGCGTATTAAAATTAATTTTTTTTGGCCTTCTGTGTAGGTCGACGCTTGAACAGCGCCGTCGGCTGAAGGTGCTCCACCTGCGGCAGCAACAATTTTTTGATTCAACTCTTCGGCGTGAGCGTTTTGACAAAGAAAAACAATTTCGCCGCCAACATCAACGGGCGTTTCTTCCTGATGCAACGTCGTCGCATCGCCAGAAATGGAACAGATTGTTTCGGATTTTTTGGAAACTTGAGCCGCCTCAGAGGGTTCAAGAATGCGAACTGGATTTTCGCTCACCGCAAATAAATTTCCAAACGCGATGCCGTTCAGCGGAACATTTTGCAGGGATGGCTCACCCAACCGTCGACCGTAAGCAAACGCCTGAAATTTTTTCCCGTTAACCGTGGCTGTCCGAAACGTTGGCACTACTTCCAATTCCTTGCCCGCTTCCGGCAAAACTCCCATCACCGCCAGATCGCCACGTCCGCTGACTCTGTCCTCGATAAATTCCTTCATTGAAACCGGTAACTGTTCACGCACCGCAAAAGGAAAAGCCAGTTCCAGCGCGCGTTCCGGATCTTTTTGGATGAGTTCGGATAAAAATTCTTTCCGTGCGACGGCCAGTGCAATTCCTTTATTTTCAAGAGCTGTTTTCTCATCGAGCGAAGCGGCTTGATAATTCCTGAACCATGCCACGAACTCCGCTGCGACCGGTTCGCTGATCGGTTGGTTCCACGCAATGCCGATTTTTTCTAAAGACGATTTTTTATCCGAGGGAGCTGCGGTGGTGGTTATAACCGGCGGGACCAAGTTTTTTGTTAAAATTTGTTGAACAACTGCGGAGGAATTATTTGAAGATGATCGAACTGAACGCAAAACGGAGTGCTTGTCGCTCAGCAAAAAAAGCAGCGCGAAAAACAAGACCACCACCCCAATTTGCAAAAGAACTGGTTTGCGATTCATTTTCACCTTCGAAAGGTGACGATCTGAACGCACGATTCGTGCCGACGCACAGCAACCTTAAATTCGACAAATCAGGTATCCAAAAACGAACGAGTGTTCTGTTTTGGGAACCGCTGTCCTTTTAATGGTTTCTTCAGAGGTTTGGAAGCAACCAACTCCGCCAAGGGCTGCAGAATTCGGAGAAATTTTTTGCCGCAGATTTGCGACTATTTGTTCAAACAGATTCGCACGAGTTCAGCCAACCGGCTGGGCGGATACGGCTTGGGCAAAAAATTAAATCCAGCCAAAAGCGTGGTGTCCTTGCCAGCCATGCCGGGGCTGTAACCGCTGGTGTAAATCACTTTCAAATCCGGTTTTTCTTTTTGCAAACGTTCTGCCAGTTCGCGCCCGGAAATCCCGTCCGGCATCACCATGTCAGTGAGCAACAAATCAATTTTTTCTTTGTGCTCTTTCCAGACATCGAGCGCGAGAAAACCAGATGCAGCTTGAAAAACCTTGTAGCCATAAATTTGCAAAATTTCGACGACCAGCAATCGAAGCGCCGCTTCGTCTTCGACTACTAAAATGGTCTCCTCGCCGCCTTGCGCGATCAGTTGCGATGGAGCTGCTTTCGCGTTGGATTTGTCTTTGGTGGCAGGCAAATAAATCGTGAACGTTGAACCGACGCCACAGTCGCTTTCGACTTCGACCCAACCGTTGTGTTGTTTGACGATCCCGTAAACAGTCGCCAACCCAAGCCCTGTTCCTTTGCCGACTTCTTTGGTGGTGAAAAAAGGTTCAAAAATCCGGCTCAACGTTTTTTCATCCATGCCGCAACCGCTGTCCTTCACACTCAAACAAACAAAATTTCCTTCCCGCGCCTCGGGATTGCGCATCGGTAATTTTTCATCAAATGTCACCGTGCTGGTGCGGATGATTAATCGACCGCTCTTGGGCATCGCGTCGCGCGCGTTGACGGCGAGATTCATCAGCACCTGCTCGATCATGCCGGTGTCGCCATAAATGGTGGGCAAGTCGTGCCCGGCATGAATTTCCAGAGAGATATGTTCGCCTAAAAAACGCTGCAACATTTGCATCAAATTTGCGATTACTTCGTTCAGATCTAGGTAACGGTGTTGCATCACTTGCTTGCGACTGAACATGAGCAGTTGTCGAATGAGTGTTCCTGCGCGCTCTGAAGCCAGACAAATCTGTTTTAACGGATTAGCGGCGAGCGGATCTGTATTCACCCTGTGCAACAACAAATCGGCATGCCCCTGGATGATCGTTAAAATATTATTAAAATCGTGCGCGACACCGGCGGCCAATTGCCCCACCGCTTCCATTTTTACGGAATGACGCAGTTGCGCTTCGAGATTGAGCCGCTCTGTAATTTCCGTCGCGTAACAATGCACGACTCTGCTGGCGTGAATCGGAATGAACAACCACGCGAATGTCCTTTCGTGGATTGAAGTTTGTAAATTTGTTTTTTCACCGGCTGGCGAAAGGCATTTTGCTACAATTTGATAGACGTCGGGTGGAAGAATTTCCTCCAAAGATTTATGCAACGAGTTCGCCAGCGCCTGCGCTGCGTCGTTGCTATAACTTAATTTCCCTTCGATCGAAAATTCGAGAACCGGATTCGGATTCCAACGTGGAAACGCCGCTAATTTTTGAATTTCATTTTCCGCGCGAGTCCGCTCAATCGCGTAACGCACCGCGCGTTCCAATGATTTTGAATTCAGCTCTGTTTTGACTAGAAAATCTTCCGCCCCAGCATGCATCGCTTCCAGATCGACTTCATGCTCACTTTGTCCCGTGAGCAGAATTATGGGAACACTGTTGCCACTGGCTTGCGCTTGCTTGAGGAGATCGAGGCCGTTGTGCCCACCTAACCGATAATCAAAAAGATAAACGTCATGGTTCCGGGTGGAAATCATCTCCAACGCTTTTTCGTAACTGGAAGCCCAATCAAGATGAAATTTTTGCCCTCGAATTTCCGAAAATAAATCGCGCGTGAGAACGAAATCATCCTCATCATCATCCACCAGTAATATTCTGATCGGGCGTTTGTTCATTTAATCCGACGGCGGCAACTCCACGATTTCAAACCAATATTTTCCCAGCACCTTTACAGTATCCACCAGCGATTGAAAAGTGACCGGCTTGGTCACGTAAGAATTCACGCCTAAATCGTAGGTGCGCAAAATATCCTCCTCCGCCTTCGAGGTGGTGAGCACGACGATCGGGATGCGACGCAAATCGGGATGCGCTTTGATTTCTTTGAGAGCTTCGCGTCCATCTTTGCGCGGCATATTCAGGTCGAGCAGAATTAATCCCGGCAACGGATCATTTTTCAAAATTTCATATTTACCCTGGCGCAAAAGGTAATCCATCAATTGCTCGCCATCCTCGACAAAGCTCACGGTGTTAGCCAGATGGCATTCAGCGAAGGCTTCCTTGGTCAACTGCCGATCATCCGGATCGTCATCGGCTAAAAGAATTGTGATTAAGTTTCCTGCCTTCATTGGTCTGCCTTTCTCTGCTTCATTGGTAAAGTTACGATAAAAGTGGCGCCTTCGCCCAGTTTACTTTTGGCGGTAATCATGCCGCCGTGATGCTCGGCAATTTTTCGAGTGATGGCTAATCCCATTCCAGTTCCTTCATAAGCTTCGCGCCCGTGCAACCGCTGAAAAACCTGGAAAATTTTTTCCACGTATTTTTCGTCAAAGCCAATTCCGTTATCGGTCACGGTCAAACGCAACATCGCGCGGGGCGTCCCGTCCAATTCGCGCCGGATTTTGTCGCGCAAAATTGTTCCCTCGATTTTCACAATTGGTTTTTCCTCGGGCCGATGAAACTTCAAAGCGTTGCCAATTAAATTTTGCAAGAGTTGGCGCATTTGCAACGGCTCGGCTTCGATGATCGGCAGGGAACCGGACTCCACTCTTCCGCCGACCTGCTCAATGCGCGCTTCCAAATCTGCCGTGACTTCAGTGACAATTTTTTCGAGATCCACGGGGACAAATGGCTGCGACTTGCTGGTGACGCGGGAGAAGGAAAGCAACTCGGTTATCAATGATTGCATTCGTAGGGCGGCTTTCTGCATCCGATCCAGATAATCGAGACCTTCTCCTTCGAGCGCGGTGCCATATTTATTTTTTAAACGGTCGCCGAATACCGCGACTTTGCGGAGCGGTTCCTGCAAATCGTGCGAGGCGACATAGGCAAAATCCTGCAACTCGCGATTGCTTCGCTCCAGTCGCGCGGAAAATTCACTCATCCGTTCCTCGGCGATTTTTCGTTCTGTGATGTCGCGAAAAATGCTGAGCAAATGCGTCGGTTGACCGGTGATTTCCAAAAAGCTGTTGGATAATTCGAACCAAACTTTTCCACCGTGCCAAAGCAATAATTCGCGCTCGAACATCGGTTGCACGTCGCGGTCAGCGAACCGTTCCTTGTGCTTGGCGAGGATGGCCTCCTGCTGTTCCGCCTCGTAAATCACCGAAAATGGTTGGCCGATAAGTTCTTCGGGCGTCTTGCTGACCATGCGACAAAAAGCGTCGTTGACCAGCAACATTGTCCCCTCTTCGTCCGTCAAGCGCATCCCGTCCAGAGAACCTTCCCAAATTCGTCGAAATTCCTGCTCCGATTTTCTCAACTCTTCGCCAGCGCGATTCGATTCCGCGCTTTCGTGAAAAATTCCAAGTAACCCGATGACTTTCCCATTTTCATCGGCCACTGGAACCATCTTCACTTCGATTCCAGCGATCCGGATCGTTCCACCGTCTCCGTGCGCCTGTCCCGCGAGAATAAACCGGTCCTCCGCCTGATATTGCTCGGCCATTTCGTGCGGGAAAAAATCGAAATCATTTTTGCCGATAAAATCATCGGGCTTGGAATTGAATTCCGCTGCAAACGCCGGATTGACGAAAACGTAAATAGATTTCAGGTCTTTGAAAAAAACCGGGCGCGACAAATTTTCTAATAAAGTGCTGAAGAGTTGCCCTCCCACGCTTTGAAAAACGCGAGGCAACTTCGCTGAAACAAGCGGCGCAGGTTTACTGCGAGATTTCCCTGGAGGCGGCATGTGTGAAGCCCGAGTGTGAAGAAAACGCGCCCCATTGACAATACATCTTCATGAACCCGGTGATGGGTTATCGGATTGCCAGTGGCGCCTCAATCTGGCTAAGTCGCCGTGATGCCGGAAACAATTCAAAGCTTGGGAATGATTGCGGGAAACCGCTCGTTGCCATTGGAACTTGCCAGACACGCGCGCGCTGCCGGTGTGAAACGGCTCGTCGCCGTCGCTTTTGAAAATGAAACTAATCCTGAACTCGCGAAACTGGTCGATGAAATCATCTGGCTTAAAGTCGGGCAACTTTCAAAAATGATTTCTGCGTTTGCGGACCGACAAATTTCGCACTGCGTCATGGTTGGACAAATCGCGCCGAAAAACTTGTTCGATCTCCGACCCGATTTTCGCGCCGTGGCCATGCTCCTGAAGTTGAAGGAAAAAAATGCCCACACCATTTTTGGCGCGATTGCGGATGAATTAAAAAAGGACGGAGTGGAATTGATCGAAGCGACGCCGTGGCTCAAGCCATTGATGCCCGGCACCGATTTTTTTCTCGGCCCGAAACTGAACGACGAACAAAAAGCGGACGTGCAGTTCGGTTACAAAATTGCCAAGGAAATTTCACGATTGGAAATTGGCCAGACCGTCGTGGTCAAAGAGGGAACTGTGCTTGCGGTGGAAGGTTTTGAGGGGACAGACCGCTGCCTGGCGCGCGGTGGGGAATTGGCTGGAAAAAAGGGCGGCGCAGTTGCCGTCAAAGTGGCCAAACAAAATCACGATCTCAGGTTTGATATTCCGTCGATCGGTGCGAAAACAATAGAGATTTGCCGTGACGCTAAGATTTCTGTTTTCGCCTTCGAGCCGGAAAAAACTTTGTTGTTGGAACGCGATTTAGTAGAAGAACTCGCTCGAAAAAATAAAATCAGCATCACAACGACCCACATTAATTTTTAAACCACTTTCAAACCCTAACCTTAACTTTTAAAAATGCTCACCGCCCACGAACTTTTTGGTTTCATGTCCTCGGATTTGTCCGGGCAAATCCTGCAAACGGCTTACGAAGCGGATAAAGATAATTATCGAACCGCCCTCGCTGCGGTCGCCGAAGCGCGCAAATTGCGCCCCGCATTTTTCG
>JBKJOZ010000153.1:0-4908 GCA_046595315.1 Limisphaerales bacterium | reverse complement strand
ACCGGCAACGCCAGCGTTCGCACGACGCAAAGGGTAAAAAGCCATGCGGCGAGGGAATGTGGTTTCATGGATGCGGATTTTAGTTAAACTGATTTCAAAGTCCATCCGGGTGATTGATAGCCGAGCGCGCTGTGGAGTGTCCTCAACAATTCGAAATGGAGTTGGTTCCTAAATTTGGAATCGATATGTCTATTCATGATCGATAACTTCAAAGGAACGTGCCGTCAAAATATCGGGGCGTTTTTGTTTATGAAACTTAACCGCAGATAAACGCCGATGGATGCAGATGAAAATTTCTCTTTCCCATCTGCGTTTATCTGCGTCCATCTGCGGTTAAATTAAATTCTTATGGAAACTGAACGCAAAACTTTAGACGACCGGAATAAAATGACCGACCTCGAACGGTTGCGCCATTCCTGCGCGCACGTTCTCGCGACGGCGATTTTAAAAATTTGGCCGGAGGCGCAATTCGCCGCTGGGCCGCCCGTCGAAAACGGTTTTTATTACGACGTGGAATTGTCGCACCGCATTTCTCCGGAAGATTTCGCAAAGATCGAAGCGGAGATGAAGGCGATCACTAAAGCCAATCAGACTTTTGAAAAAGTGGTCGTCACGCGCGAACAGGCTTTGGCGGATGCGAAATCTGGAAAACTCGCCGCGCTCGGCGAACGCGACACGCCATCGAAATTCAAGTTGGACATCGTGCAGAACATTCCGGAGAACGAGCCGATTTCTTATTTCAAGAATGGCGATTTCATTGATCTCTGCGCCGGGCCGCACATGATGCGCACCGGCAACATCGGCGCGTTCAAGCTCACGCACGTCGCCAGCGCCTACTACAAAGGCGACGAAAAAAATGCGCAGCTCCAACGCATTTACGGCACCGCGTTCAAAAATAAAACCGAGATGGACGCCTACTTCACGATGTTGGAAGAGGCGAAGAAACGCGATCACCGGAAAATCGGCATGGAGATGGGCTTGTTCGCCATCGACACGGAATTTGTTGGGCCGGGTCTGCCGCTCTGGTTGCCAAAAGGGACGGCGATTTTGGAGGAATTGGAAAAGCTCGCGAAGGAAACGGAATTTCAGGCGGGTTACGTGCGGGTGAAGACGCCGCACATTGCACGGGAGAAAATGTATAAAACGAGCGGCCACTTGCCGTATTACGCGGAGTCGATGTTTCCGAAAATGGAAATAGACGAACAACGCGACGAACGAAAGAAACTGGAAGCGCGAATTGCAGAACTGGAAAAACAACTGGCCGACTACGTGAAGAAATAGAAGCCTCGCAATACAGTTCAAACGAATGCAAAACTTGCGAGTAGCGAACATTGATTGACCATGCGACGTCCGGTGAAACAAAAGAATCCAGAGGTGCTTAATCTTCACGATGGAGACGCCAACGGTTCTTCATTTCATAGCAAGACCTTCATCGAATTGTTTGCAGGGATTGGCCTTATTCACGAAGCGCTCAAACCTCTGGAATGGGAGGCGGCGCTTGCGAATGACAATGACCCCAAAAAAATTCGCGCCTACAAAGCCAACTATCCTGAAGTGCCATTCAGCGACCGGGACGTTCGTGTTTTAGATTTGTGTGAATATCCCGCTGCCCGACTGGTGACGGCTTCGTTTCCGTGCATTGATTTGAGCCAGGCTGGAAATCGCCAAGGGCTGAACGGAGAGCACAGCAGTTTAGTGAGAACCTTTTTGGAAAAGGTTTTCCGACTTGCGGAATGCGATAAGAAGCCGGAATTCTTGCTCGTTGAAAACGTCCCCAATCTGCTTTCCATCCACGACGGTGCAGCCCTTGAAGAGATTTTGCGCACGATGGCAGGACTTGACTACGGTTTCGATGTTGTCCAAGTGGACGCAAAACATTTTACCCCGCAGTCTCGCAATCGGGTTTTCATCGTGGCCGTGGACTTGAAGCGTCATCCGTTGCGGCGACGTCCTTTTCCAAATGATCATTTGCGCCGGCACAAAATCGCGGAGGCTTACCGGAGAAACCCGCAATTGCCGTGGTTCTTTTTTGATTTTCCTCAACTGCCTAGCCGCGAGCTTTCGTTGCGTGACATTATTGAGCGCGTGCCGGAAACCAGCCCAGCTTGGTGGAACAAAGAGCATACCGATTATTTTTGGTCACTCGTGGAGCATGACCACAAGTTAAAATTGGAGGCATTACTTAAAGGCGGGCGTAGCCAAGTATTCACCGCTGTCCGCCGCCTGCGCCGTCGGCGCAAGCGCGAACAAATATTTAATGTCCGTTTTGATGGATTGGCGAGTTGTCTCCGAACGCCAGGCGGCGGTTCTTCCACGCAATATGTTATTGCTATCAAGGACGGCCTGCTCCGTGGGCGGCGATTGACTGCTTTGGAAGCTGCAAGATTACAGGGGGTCTGTTTGCCGGAATCCTCACCTGATTTCACATTGACCGGATCGGAAACCGATGTGCGGTTCGCTTTTGGGGATGCCGTTTGCGTTCCTGCTGTGCGCTGGGTGGTCGAGCATAGCATTGAGCAATTAATACCGAACCCAGGCCGCAAAAGATTTGCTCCAGGCGTGCAGGAAGAATTGATCATGGCCTGAATTTACCCGCCTATGCCCAACAAGATTCCTTTTCCCGATTACTCAAAGCTCCAAACGAAGGGTAAGATTGCCCACCTTGAGCGATTGGCAGAGACTGACCTTACGAAGAACGAATATGTTTGTGGTGGCGGCATGGCGAAACTTCTGGCTGGCGCGCTGCGATGCTACGCAAGCTCACTTTCTGACCCCCGCTGGCAATCGGACGAATTTCTGAAAAAGGTTTCCGGCAACGGAAAACGGTTTCACTTGTTTCTGGCGGCGATGTTTGACTTGGCTTGCAACATCGAATACGTCCACGACCGGCTTGTGAATACGAAATGGATTTATTGCCACCGGCAGAAATCCCAGTATCCGACAGTATATTATTCGTTTCTAAAACAGTGTCCGATTTGCTGCCTTGATATCGGGTTGGAAAAGAGGCTTGCCGGTGCACAGCACAAACCATCGAGTCACCACATCGGGGAAATCACCACAACAGCAATGGCGATGTTGCTGAAACTGGTTATGGCTGCCGCGCCAAAGCCGTTATCGCTAGCAACAATCACCAAACAATCTCACGATGTGGATGCCATCGCATTTCATGATGATCTTCTTATCCTGTTGGAGGTTAAAGCCTCGCCGATGGTTAGCTTTCCAATTGGGATGGAATTACGCGAACCGCTGTTTGCCGAGAGCGCAGAAGGCCGAAAAGAATTGCGTCAGCACAGCTTGATTGATGTGCCTGTAGACTACGCAAAACTTTTTCTGTTTCTTCCCCATCGTCAGAAAAACTTCGCATTTCCACGCGGTAATGACACCAATTGGCCTTACGAAGCTGCGGTAAAATGTTTTCGCTCCCCCGCGAACTTGCTCGAATACTTCTCATCTTGGCTGGAATTATTTTACGCCTATTCAATTCCAAAAACAGCCCGCAACGAGCGCGAATCAGTTTTGGGCTACTTGGTGAACGGCTGGGGCGATGAAATTGACTCGAACAAAACCAAGCCCGGCTTGGGACGGACTGATGACATTAAAAAGGGGACGTATCAGCTTCTAAAGTTCGGCGCTTACTACGCAGACGAGACTTCAGATCTCCCGCTGCGTGGCGCGTTAGCAACCAATCTCGACTCCCTATTTTTGAAATCCGATTATTTTACCAAACTTGCCGACATACGCTGGGGAAAAGGCCCTGCGTTTACTAAACACGGAACAGAGTGGCGGATTGCTGATCGCAATCTTCAGTTTCTTTACAATGCTGTGATCGCGTTCAACGAACCTGTTATCAATGACAAATTACTCAATGGAGTCTTTGACATTGCCAGTGCCGAACAGGCGTTGATTGCCGGAAAGTTGAATGGACTGCTTGATGAATGGAGCAAGTGAGCGCAATTACAAATTTCCCGATTTGAATTTTATGATGACCAACGAAGAATTTGTTGCAGTTGAATCAGCCGTGAAGGCCAGCGCCGCGCCGTCGGACATTGTCACCGCTTTCAACGAATTATCCACGTTACGCGGCGAATTAAAAAAACTTGGCGAGCCGGAAAGTTACTACCTCAAAGCCATGAACTGTCCGCATCACCACCGCATTTTTGCGGCGGAACCGCACAGTTACCGCGACCTGCCGTTGCGCCTGGCTGAATACGGCACCTGCTATCGCTACGAACAATCGGACGAGTTGTTCGGCCTCATGCGCATCCGCTCGCTCAACATGAAGAATGCGGAAATCTCCTTTGCTTCAAATTGAAACGGCGTATTTTATCACTATGAAAACCGCCAGCGTTCAGCAACTGCCGCAGCAGTGGTCCCAGATTTTGGAGTGGGTTGCCGCTGGCGAAGAAGTGGAACTCACGGCGCAAGAAAAGGTCGTCGCGCGGGTCGTTCCTGCCAGCCAGCCTGATTTTCTGGCGCGCCCAAAAAAGATTTGGGGCGAACAACCGTCAGGCAAACCGTTGAGTGAATTGATTTCTCAAGCGCGCGGAGGAGAGTCGTGACGTATCTGGACACCGGCTGCTTTGTCAAACTTTACTACCCGGAAGCCGACAGCACGCAAGTCATCGCGCACATTCAGCCGCCGCTGCACGAATTGGAGTTTGTGAACGCGCTTCAACTCAAAGTGTTTTTCAAGAATGCCACGCCGCAACAAGTGATCGCCGCGCGCGAACTGGTCGAGGCAGATTTGAAATCGGGCGCGCTTGTGTCGGCGGGCGGCGATTGGCCGAATCTTTTTCGCGAGGCGGTAAAGCTGGCAGAGCAGCACACTGGCGCAATTGGTTGCCGTTCGCTGGATATTCTTCATTGCGCTGCCGCAAAATTTTTGACTGCGGCTGAATTCATCAGCAC
>JBKJOZ010000100.1:0-4718 GCA_046595315.1 Limisphaerales bacterium | reverse complement strand
CGCCAATAATTTCTCAACAATTTCACCATGCACATCGGTGAGACGAAAATCGCGGCCCTGAAAACGATAAGTCAATTTTGTGTGGTCGAAGCCGAGCAGCTTCAAAAGCGTCGCGTGTAAATCGTGAACATGAACTTTGTCGCGCGATGCGTTGAAACCAAATTCGTCGCTCTCGCCGTAAGTGATTCCCGGCTTAATTCCGCCACCGGCGAGCCACATTGTGAACGCGTTCGGATGATGGTCGCGTCCGTCATCGCCACCTTGCACCATCGGTGTGCGGCCAAATTCTCCGCCCCAAATGACGAGCGTGTCTTCCAACATGCCGCGTTGTTTCAAATCTTTGATGAGCGCGGCGCAGGCCTGGTCGGTGTCGCGACAATTCTTTTTTAAGCCATTCACCAAATCGCCGTGTTGGTCCCATGCTTCGTGGAAAAGTTGCACAAAACGAACGCCGCGTTCCACGAGCCGCCGCGCGAGCAAACAATTATTAGCGAAAGAACTTTTGCCGGGTTCTGCTCCATACATTTCCAACGTCGCTTTAGATTCTTTCGTTAAATCCATCAACTCCGGCGCGCTGGTTTGCATGCGATACGCCATTTCAAAGGAATTGATCCGCGTTGTAATTTCCGGATCACCAACGACATCAAAATGTTTTTGGTTCAGCGATTTAATCGAGTTGAGCGAATCGCGCTGCATCTCCGCATCAACGCCTTTGGGATTGGAGAGATAAAGAATCGGCTCGCCTTGATTTCGGAAAAGCACGCCTTGATAAAGCGACGGCAAAAATCCGCAGCCCCAATTCGACGAGCCGCCACTCGTTCCTTTGGCGCCGGAACTGAAAACAACATACGACGGAAGATTTTGCGATTCGCTGCCGAGACCGTAAGTCGTCCAAGCGCCCATGCTGGGCCGCCCGAATTGTTGCGAGCCGGTGTTCATGAAAATTTGCGCGGGCGCGTGATTGAACGCGTCGGTGTGCATCGACTTTACAATCGCAATGTCATCGGCAACTTCGGCTAAGCGAGGCAAAAGCTCTGAAAGTTCCGCGCCAGATTTTCCGTATTTAGAAAATTTAAATTTTGGCCCGAGCAATTTTGAAGACGGATTGATAAACGCCGCGCGATAACCTTTCAGCAAATCGGCGGGAGGAAGTTTTCCATTCCACTTAGCGAGCTCTGGTTTGTAATCGAACAAGTCCAAATGGCTCGGCGCGCCCGCCATAAAAAGATAAATGACGCGCTTAGCCTTGGGCGCGAAGTGGGCCGCTTTCGGCGAAAGCGGATTGGTCTGAATCGGCGCGCCCGCTTCTCCCAATAAACTTTCCGCGAGCAACGAATTCAATGCAATCGCGCCGACGCCGACGCCGCATTGTTTAAAAAACCAGCGCCGCGTGATTTCTTTGCGCGCTTCGTTGGCGAAATGTTCCTGCTTGGTCATAACTATTCTTTCGTAATCGCCTCATCCAAATTTAACAGCACGCGCGAAACAACGGTGTAAGCGGCGAGTTGTGTCGGAGTCGTTCCTTCGGGCAATTGCGGTTTTTCATTCTTCGCAGTCGCGACTTCCAGCGGATTCACCCAGCCATCGGCAACGCGACTCTTTTGTTTCGCAATTAAGTTCATCAACTCAGCAGTTTCATCCGGAGTTGGCTTCCGAGAAAGCGTCCGGCGAAAAGCGTAATCAATTCGCGTCGCATCCGTCTTCCCGCCTTCTTCCAAAATTTTTTGCGCGAGCGATTGAGCACATTCCATCGCGACAATTTCATTCAACGTCGTCAACGCTTGAAGCGGCGTATTGGAACGCATTCGACGCACACAGGACGAATCTCCATTGGGCGTATCGAACACTTGCAACATCGGATACGGCGTGGAGCGACGGCGAAAAGTATAGAGCGCGCGGCGGTAGCGATCCGGCCCCGTCGCTTCCGTCCAAGTGAACGGGCCGTAACTCGCTGGCGGTTTGAACAGAAATTCTGGCGCAGGCGAAAACACACTTGGCCCTCCCACTTTAAAATTCAGCAATCCGCTCGAAGCCAACGCGATGTCACGCACAAGTTCACCTTCAACCCGAAAACGCGGCCCGCGTGCCAGCAAGCGATTGTATTGATCCCGTTCGTAAAGCGCTGGCGTGACCCTGGACGATTGTTGATACGTGGACGAATTTACAATCAGCCGATGAATTTTTTTCACACTCCAACCGGAATCCATAAATTCGCACGCGAGCCAATCGAGAAGCTCGGGATGCGATGGTTTCTCGGCGCGCAGTCCAAAATCCTCCGGCGTATCCAACAAGCCGATTCCAAAATAACTTTGCCAGACGCGATTTACCAAAGCGCGAGCGGTCGTGGGTGATTTTTTATCAACGAGCCATTTTGCGAAAGTAAGCCGAGAATCGTCCGCGCCACTTGGCAACGCAGGAAGAAACGCCGGAACACCTGTCGTAACTTCGCGGGTCGGATTCAGCCAATCCCCACGCTTCAAAAGTTTTGTCACGCGCTTTTCATCGCCGACACCACTGTTTTTTCTCGCGACCAAAGCCAGCGTCGCCGCGCCTTCTGGCCATTGTTTCCAGAGCGTTTCGATTTTTTTATTCGCTTCTTCCCAATCGCCGACAGTGGTTCGCCAAAAGCTAAACACCGCTGCGACCTGCGCGGGTGAACGGCTCTCAACCACAGTTTCTAAAATGTCGCGCACATTTTTCGGCAACGGATCAGCCACCGCATTCGTGTCACTCGCCACGCTGAGACGGAACCGGCCGAGATTGTGATTCTGGTTATCGTCGGAATTCCAGCCGCCGTGGTTTTGTTGCAGCTTGAAAACGAGAATCGTGCCGTTGGTAAACGGGATCGGTTTTTCAGGAATGAAAACCGCTTTGCGCGATTGATTTCTTCGGCTTGGTCCCGCGTCGATGCCCCAAGCGGTGTCGCCATTGTTATCGATGGCTAAATTAACTGATCCATAAACGCGCTTCTTGCCCGAGCGATCATCGAACTCCGATTCCAAATCTTTTTCCGCATTAGAAAAATCCGCGGTCGCTTTGACAAACTTGACGGAAATTTTGTTCGTGGGGTTGCTGGCGTCCGTCGCTTCAACATCGAATTCTGACAGCGCCGCCATTCCTCTTAGCGAGCGGCCCGGCCCATTGCACGGAAGATTTGCGTCGGTGAATTGCTCGAGGCGAAATGCGCCGATGTTCGGCAATTTATTCGTGCCGCGAAATTGAGCCGTCCATTTTGTCGGCGCGTAACTGGCCGCGCGAATCGAGCCGTCGGCGTATTGAGAAAATCGTTCGCCGTTGTCGCCAATGTTCGTCACGACCACGACTTGCCAAGCTGGCTGGTTGGTTTTCACGGATGCTTCCCAGTGCGCCATTTTCTCCTGCCAATCCGCAGTGCGATGTTTCAAATCATTTTCGATTTCCGAAATGCCGCGACGCAATTCATCGATCTTCATCAACTCATTCGGCAAATAAGCGACGCGCGACGCTTCGTGGTCATTGTTCAGGAACGCGAACATTTTGTAATATTCCTCCTGCGTGAGTGGATCGAATTTATGATTGTGACATTGGGCGCATTGAATCGTCAGGCCGAGCACGCTTTTTCCAACGGCGTCCATGCGGTCAAACATCGCGTCCATGCGAAATTGTTCGGGATCAGCGCCGCCTTCTTCGTTCAACATCGAGTTGCGCAAAAATCCGGTAGCAACAATTTGATCCTGCGTCGCGTTGGGAAGTTCGTCGCCCGCGATTTGTTCGATGACGAATTGGTCGTAGGGCAAATCTTTGTTGAAGGCGTTGATGACGTAATCGCGATACGGCCAAACGGCGCGCGATTTGTCTTTTTCAAAACCGTCGGAGTCGGCGTAACGTGCGGCGTCGAGCCAGGTGCGCCCCCAACGTTCGCCGTAATGCGGCGAGGCGAGTAAGCGCTCGACTTGTTTCTGATAAGCGTCGGGAGATTTATCCGCGAGAAATGAATCCACCTCGGCAATCGTCGGAGGTAAACCGATCAAATCGAGCGAGAGGCGGCGGAGTAAAGTTACTTTTTCAGTTTGCGGCGAAGGAGAAAGATTTTCGCGCTCCAGTTTAGTGAGAATAAAATTATCAATTGGATTGCGAACCCAGTTTTTATTTTTCACCACTGGAATTTTTGCGCGAACGGGCGTTTTGAAAGCCCAATGATTAGTCGAGGCGTCGGACTTGGCCGCGGAAAGTTCGTCCGGCCAGTTCGCGCCTTGGTCGATCCACGCGCGCAGCAAACCGATTTGCTCCGCCGTAAGCGGCTCGCCTTTTTTCGGCATCTTCAAATCGTCGCGAAGGCGGGAGACGGCTTGAATCATTAAACTCTCCGCGCTTTTCCCGGGAACAATCGCCAGCCCCGATTCGCCACCTTTGAGCGCGGACGTTTTCTCGTCCCAGCGCAGTGACGCTTCCTGCTTTTTCGCGCCATGACATTGATAGCAATGTTCCGAAAAAATCGGCTGGATATCTTTCGCAAAATCGGTTTTACGCGTCGCAGCGGGAGGAAGTTTGCTGAGGTCAACCGTCGCGGCGATGATCGACGGCGACAAAACACCTGCCAGCAAAATTGCCGTCGCTAAATTTAAAATGGGCAGACGTAATTTCATCGGCTCGCAAACCAAATTTCTATCGAACAGAATAGAATAAAGATAATTTTTCACAACGCAGCATCGCAACTTTAGCGGCTTATCAAAAGCGAT
>JBKJOZ010000063.1:0-2759 GCA_046595315.1 Limisphaerales bacterium | reverse complement strand
TTTTCTTCAAAAAAATATCGCTGGGTTTGAAAATTGTTTTACGCCGCAGTCAAAGTTCGCCGCAACCCCACGCGCCGGACGCATGATCCTCAGCCAACACGTCGGCGCCGTCGCACGTTGCGCGTGGCCCATCGAGCAATGGAGCGCCGAGGGCGTGGCGCGTTTCAAATATTTACCGCCCAACACGGATTACGAAATTCCCGCCCGAACGTTGCGTGCCGCGCAAATCAAAAATCTTTTTATGGCTGGCAAAACCATCAGCGCGGACGTTGAGGCCATCGCCAGCGCGCGCGTCATGGGTTGCTGTCTCGCCACTGGCGCAGCGGCTGGCAATCTCGCTGCGACTTACTTAGAATCTTCGCCCATTAAATGACTCGCAGCTTCGATCAACTTTGGCCTGAGACGTTCCGCCACGCTGCGGTGCACTCGCCTTTTTATCGCGAACTTTTTCGCGGCGCAAAAAAAGTTCCCGCGCTCATCGAAGTGCCCACTGTGGACAAAACAATTTTGTCCGAGCGCAATTTGGATTTTCTCTGTGTGCCGCGCGAAAAAATTATCGAGATCGTCACGACCAGTGGCACCACTGGGAAACCGCTTTTATGGATGCTCACCGAATCCGACGTGCAGCGGCTCGCGGCAAATGAAAAATTATCATTCGATTGCGCCGGTCTGACAGCGAGCGACACGGTGCTCATCGCCGTCGCAATGGACCGCTGTTTCATGGCCGGCCTCGCGTATTGGCTCGGCTTGCGCGAACTCGGTTGTGCCGTCACGCGCACCGGAGCTTCGTCGCCAACGCTCGTTTTGGAAATGATTCAACGCGTGCAGCCCACCGCGATTGTCGCCGTCCCGTCGTTCCTGCGTGTCATTGCAGATAAGGCGCGTGAAACCGGATTTGATTTAAAAAATTCTTATGTGAAAAAAGCCGTGTGTATCGGCGAACCAATTCGCGATTGCGCCTTTGAATTGAATCCTTCCGGTCGCGCCATTGAAGAATCGTGGGGCGCAAAAATTTTCTCAACTTACGGCGTGACGGAAATTGCCAACTCACTTTGCGAATGCGACGCGGGCGTGGGCGGACATTTGCACGATGAACAATTGCACCTCGAAATCCTCGACGATAACGGCCAACCCGTGTCGGATGGCGAAATCGGAGAAGTGGTCGCGACCACGTTCGGCGTGGAAGCGATGCCGCTGATTCGCTATCGCACCGGCGACTGCGCGGCGTTGTTCCGCGAGCCGTGTTCCTGCGGTCGAATAACTCCAAGGCTCGGACCAATTGTCGGACGCAAAAATCAAAAACTAAAATTCAAAGGCACGTCCCTGTTTCCTTCCACGCTCACAATGCTGTTGGAAGAAAATGCGCATGTGGAATCGTTCGTCGTCATTGCGCGAAAAGAAAATGAATTGTCGGACTCCATCGAGGTGCTCGTTCATGGATCGGCGACGACCGAAACATTGCGCGAAGCGATGCAGGCGCGCGCAAAAATTTCTCCGCAAATTCGCCACGCCTCTGCCGAAGAAATCGAAACATTACAAATGCCACCACAAGCCCGCAAACGCCGCACTTTCGTCGATCTCAGATGAACTATTGCATTCTCATTCCTTGCTTCAATCACCCGACAACCGTCGCTGCCGTCGTCAGCGCCGCGCAAAAATTTGGACCCGTTTTAATCGTTGATGACGGCTCCACTTTGCCGCTGCCCGAAATGTCCAATTGCGAAATTGTTCGCCTGAAACGCAATTCCGGAAAAGGCGCGGCGTTGCGTGCCGGTTTTCAGCGCGCGATGGAACTTGGCTTTACCCACGCGATCACGATGGATTCCGACGGCCAACATTTCGCTGAAAATTTGCCGAAATTTATTTCACTGGCGCAGGAACAACCTGACGCGTTGCTGATCGGTGTGCGCGATTTTTTTGCCGCCGGTTGCCCGACACATCGCCGCCGTTCCAATGCCGTTTCCTCATTTTGGTTCCGCGTCGAAACCGGCGTGCGTCTCGGCGATACGCAATGCGGCTTTCGCTGTTATCCGCTCGCGCTCGCGCAAAAAATAAAAACGCGATCCGGTCGTTACGCCTTCGAACTCGAATTCATGGTGCGCGCATCGTGGGTGGGAACGCATCTCGTCGCCGTGCCGGTGAAATGCACCTACGCGCCGGAGCAAATGCGACTCTCGCATTTTCGCCCGATCAAAGATCTCTCGCACATCACGCTGATGAATGTCGGCCTCGTGTTGCAATCATGGTTTGTCCCGCGCTCATTGCGAACCACGTGGTCCTTCGGGCAACGCAAATCGTTGCGCAAAACTATCGCAGAAATTTTCGCTGACCACGCGCACGACCCGGTGCGACTGTCACTTGCAGTAGGTCTCGGATTATTTTTCGGCATCGCGCCACTCTGGGGTTTTCAAATGGTCGCTGCCGCCACCGCCGCGCATTTTCTAAAACTCAACAAAGCCATCACTCTCGTCGCGAGCAATATTTCCATCCCGCCGATGATGCCGATTATTCTCTACGGCGCGCTCGCGCTCGGGCACTGGATGTTCACCGGACAAAATTTAGGATTCAGTTTCGCGCGCGCTGAAATGACACATGCGCGCGCGTTTGAATACGTCTGGCAATGGCTGGTCGGCAGCGTGGCGCTCGCCATCATCGTCGCGGCGCTTGGAACCGCAGCAACTTATCTCATCGCGCAATTTGTCCGGAAAAAATGAAGACCAATCTCTACACGCGATTTTATTTATGGCTCGTCTCACACC
>JBKJOZ010000385.1:0-26024 GCA_046595315.1 Limisphaerales bacterium | reverse complement strand
CTTTTCAGCAATGTCCCATTTGGAAAATCGCAAACCGCAAAGCTGTCGGAAGTCTTCCGCGCATTGCGCAAAAAGCCTTGGAGAATTTCGAGGAAATAAAAGTCGATGGTTCGCGCTGAACTGCGCTCTCTCGCTTGCGATAAACCCGCCGCCACTGACGGAAACATAGTCGCACTTAAAGCCGTCGCAGCGGTGAGTTGCAAAAAGGTTCGTCTCTTCATGGTTGATTCTAGCGAGTCTAGCTTTCAGTTCGGCAGGAGCGCAAGCGCACGTGCGCTTTGAGTGACGGACACAAGCAAAGGAATTGTTGGTTCGTCGCCTGAAGCTGCGCTTGGCGACGAGGACGCCGCAGCGCGGCTTCCTTACCGGCTGAAGAGCCCTTGAATCAGCGTGCTTCTGAGAAACATTCTTGTTGTCGGATTAACGTTGAGTTGCCAGGTAATTTCGATCACCGAATTGGAATAGTCCCGCTTGAGTAGCGCCAAAAGTTTCTCCACCAAACCGTTTACCTCCCCGCCTGCGCTGCTACGAAAAGCAGCAGCGGCATTGGTGAGTGCGACACGAACGAGTTCTATCTCCCGACGTTGCGGCGCGTGGAGCGTGTCGTCGTTGTCGAATTTTTCCCGCAACAGACGTTCGACGACAATTGGCTTGGCCATCGCATGGGCGAAACGCGTCGGATCCTTCCCGAGCGCAGCCTTGATTTCGGTCAGCGTCTCAGGCGCGCGTGTGGTGGTGTTGATGCGTTGCACCTCAGCATCGAGCCATAACTCCAGAACTCAGCAAAAGAAAAACTGCGAAACAACCAGCTAGGTTGTGCTGACTTCTTCCTCCTGCCCTTCGGACGCTCATGGCCTTTGGTAGAGAAACATGGTGCGGCCCGGCGTGTAGCTGAAGGTAGATGTATCGAGGACAAAACGATCGCTTTCACCGCCCCAGATGAGCATCTCACTTCCAGTCCAGACGGCGGTATGCGCGCTTCGTGGAGCTGGACTGTCGCTGCTGCTTATGGCGAGCCAACTGTTCGCCGTGGGGTTGTAGCGGGCGCCATCGCCCAAAGGGTAGGTGCTTTGTGCAATGGAGGCCAGCCCTCCCCATATGATCAGCTCGCGGCCGGTCCAGACGGCGGTAGTGTTTAGTCGAAGGGATGGAGCATCTCCACCAATGCGCATCAGCACCCAGCCATCTGAAACCGGATCGTAGCGGCCGCCGCCATCCCCGGTGCTTCCACAACAAATCAGCATTTCCGTACCTGTCCACACCGCGATGTGTCCAGTGCGGCGGTCTGGCACATTGTTCAAGCTGGTCGGAGTCCATGCATTGGCGGCGAGCTTGTAACGTCCGCCAGTGTTTACACCGCCACCGCCAGTGTCGCCCCCCCAAACGATCATTTCTGTGCCAGTCCAAATGGCAGTATGGTACGAGCGACCCGCTGGCGCGGCAACAATGCTCAGAGGTATCCAACTATTACTTGCTGGCAGGTAGCGCGCGCCGTCATTGAACCCGCCGAACGTGCTCGCTTTCCCACCCCAGATAATCATTTCGCTACCCGTCCAGACCGCTGTGTGGGCGGCGCGAGCGGTCGGTGCTCCGTTGGTTGTTACACTCGTCCAGGCATCTGCGGCAGGATTGTATCGGCCCCCGGTGTTAAAAAAATTCGTGCCTACCGTGCTTCCGCCCCAAATAATCATTTCTGTCCCGGTCCAGATCGCACTGTGAGCCTCACGCGGAGAGGGCTGTCCAGTATTCGAAAGTGGTTTCCACACGTTGATAACAGGATCGTAGCGTCCGCCCGTATTGAAATTAGTCCAGTTGCCGCTTGCAGGATCAATAGGAGTGCGTCCACCCCACACGATCATCTCGCTGCCTGTCCAAATTGCCGTATGGCGGCTGCGAAGCGAGGGAGCGTTGGCCGGAGTCGCCATCCAAGTGTCGGTTGCCGGAAGATAGCGCCCGCCGTCGTTTAAGAAACTCCCGCCGTTTCCACTTCCGCCCCAAACAATCATTTCACTGCCCGTCCAAACTGCTGTGTGTGAGTTGCGACCCGCTGGTGTGCCGTTGGTGTTGACGGTGGTCCACGTATTCAACGCTGGATTATACCGTCCGCCGTTGCTCAAGTTGCTGAAGTTATATCCCCCAAAAACGATCATCTCACTCCCCGTCCACACGGCCGAGTGAGAGCGGCGCGGGACAGGCGCAGCCGTGTTCGTCGTCGTTGTCCATAAATCACTCGCCGGATTGTATCGCGCGCCGGTGTCGTAGAACGTGCCTGCATCTTCGCCGCCCCAGATGATCATGTCATTGCCGGTCCACACGGCGGTGTGCCAGATGCGCCCAATGGGAGATCCCGAGGTGCGGGTGCTGCTCCAGGTGTTTGCCGCCAAATTGTAACGCTGGCCGGAGTTCAGTCTCGCGGAACTATTTTGTCCGCCCCACACAATCATCTCCGTGCCGGTCCAAATCGCCGTGTGGTATCCACGTCCGCCCGGCGGCCCCACCAGAGCCGTGGCGAACCAGCTATCCGAGCTGGGATTGTAACGCCCGCCATCCGCAAGGTAAGTCGAGCCGTTGCGTCCGCCGCAAATGATCATTTCCGTTCCCGTCCAAACCGCCGAATGGTCCGTCCGCGCAGACGGCGCTGTATTGGTTCTCACAGCGGTCCATGAATTGGCAATGGGATCGTAACGACCACCGTCAAAGAACGGGGTCGCACCCGTCCCACCCCAGATGATCATTTGTGAACCGGTCCAAACCGCCGTGTGTAGAAAACGTCCGGCCGGAGCGCCGTTCGTGGACACTGCCGTCCAAGTGTTCGCCGCCGGATTGTAACGCGCGCCGTCATTGAGAAATGTTCCGTTATATCCGCCCCAAAGAATCATTTCGCTGCCCGTCCAAATCGCCGTGTGCGTGGAGCGTGCGCCGGGAGCGATTCCGTTGTCGCGCTGCTGCCATACGTCGTTTTCTTGAACTGTGCCAATCTTTACGTAACCCGCATTGATCAATGCAGTGTTGTTGTTGGTCGGCGACAACACCACGCCACCGCTGGCGACGCCGCTTTGGCCGGAGGCATTGAGGTTAGCCGCGGCTGCGCCAGAAGCAAGTTGGTTGGCCGTGATTGAGTTACTGGCGATATTCACCGCCGTGATCGCACCTGCTGCCAGTTGCGTCCCTGTGATGGTTCCCGCTGTAATCGACGCGCCATTGATCGGCCCGGTAACGGTTCCCGCAGTAATGGCATACGGCGCAGAGGTAATCGGTTGACGTGGGATCAATTGCGCGTAAGCGGCCAAGCTGCCGTTAGTGCGCACGCCCACTTGCATCCAGCGCGCGCCACCACTGAATATTCCGCTGCCAAAATCCAACGTGACGCTAAACAGGCCGTTGCTCACCGCAACCGAGCCATCGGTCAACGTGTCACCGATTTGGCTGCCGTCGATGAGCGCATTACGCAATGAGAATTGCAAATCGTAAGTCCCGTTGGCGGGTGCGCCGTTATCGGATAGTCGGCCCTGATAGGTGAACGCGCTGGTTTGCCCATGCGCACCACGCATGCTCAGAAGCAGCGACAAAAGAATCAGGTTCAGGAAAGCAAATGAGCGGATTTTCATAACGGGTATTAGCAGCACAGAGAAACAAATATTCTTCTTTTATGCACGACAATTCCAGCGACTGCTGGCGATAACTTCTGTCGGCTAAATAACTCTCAAGCGCGTGGGCGCACCTCGCTCATCAATGTCCCCTACCCAATCTACGGGTTATTCCCCATAGCCAAGCGTTCGTCCGCTACTCATATTCCTTCTCATGAAACGTAATATTGCAATGTTAGTAGCAACCTCAGTCCTGGGCTTGTCCTCTTTATTGGTAGGGTGCGACCGCACCATTTCCAAAACAGAGAGCAGCAGCACAAGTAGTGACGGCACAGTCAAATCAAAGGAAAAAACAGTTACGGAAAAACCAGACGGCACCATCATCAAAACCGAAGAGACCAAGAAGACAACCCCGACACCCTAACGCGTTCAGGTAGGGATGGCGCGCTGCGCCGTCCCGCCCGAAACGAAGTGGAGTGCGTTCTTACTTTATTTTTGGTTCGTCGCCTGACGCTACGCTCGGCGACGAGGACGCCGCAGCGCGGCTTCCCTACCCTACAATTCTTGCGCAGGAACTCCCCTTACCTGATCGGTTAGGATGATTTGCGTTGCCGCTTCTTCTTTCCTTTAGGAGCGGCACTTTCGCCGTCGGAACCATCGTTGTGCGCGACGGGTGGTGCGTTCACCTTTGGCAGAGATTTCGCGAGATTCTTTTTTACTTTGGCGAACTTCGGATTAGTTGCTTCGTTCGTCCATTCCTGTGGGTCGGTTTTCTCGTTGTAAAGTTCCTCGCTACCATCGGCATAGCGGATGTAGCGCCATTCGTCAGTAGAGATGGCGTGGTTGTTTTGTAGAAAAGTAGTGATGGCGGGCTGTTTCCATTTCGCGTCGGGATGGGTGAGCAACGGTTTAAGGCTGGTGCCTTCGACGTGTTGAGGAATCGGGGTTCCAGTCAGTTCACAAATCGTCGGGAAAATGCTGGTCAGGTCAACCGCGCGTTCGCATTGCGTGCCACCTTTCGTGACGCCAGGGGCTACCCAGATCAACGGCACGCGGGTCGCCTCGCGCCACAACGCGGACTTTGCCCAATGCTCTTTTTCTCCGAGATGCCAACCGTTGTCGCCGACAAAAATAACGATGGTGTTGTCGCGAAATTTTGAGTTGTTCAATGCGTCGAGCAATCGACCGGCTTGCGCGTCCATGTAAGAAATCGCGGCGAGATAACCGCGCACGCGATCTTTCCAGAGGCCGAGTTTTAAAATTTCAGCGTGGGGCCCGTTCGGTTTGGCAAAAGCGATTCCAGCGGGCGGAACGTCGGCGAGATCGTTGGTGATCACGGGTGGGAGTTCGATGCTTTCGAGTGGATGCATGTCAAAATATTTCTTCGGCACATCCCACGGCGTGTGCGGACGATGGATGCCGCAGGTCATGAAAAAGGAATTCGTCTGGTCGTTGCGCTGATCCATTTGTTCGATGCACCACGAGACCGTTTGCGCGTCGACAAGTTTACTTTCGGCGCGTTGCTCGTTGAATTTCACATCCGTTTTGTCATCGGTGAACATGCGATAGCCAAATGGGCCGGGGCGGCGCGGCGCGGGATGGTTGGGCAAGGTGTCGTCGGACGCGAAAACCACTTTGTCCCAATCTTCTGCGCGATAATTGCGATAGTGATAAATTTTTCCCGCGCCGAACGAGTTATAGCCGAATTTGCGCAAGTAATCATTGATGGCGACGCCGCGCGGAATATGCGGCATGGCGGGTTGCATGTTGTCGTAAATTCCGGTGGTGGAAGGACGGCGTCCGGTCATGAAGGAGGCCCGCGACGGATTGCAAAGTGGCGCGGAAACTTGCGCGTTCAGAAAGGTGACCCCGCGCCCGGCGAGCTTGTCAAGATTGGGCGTTTTGGTTTGCGGATGACCTTTCATGGGCCCGATCCAGTCATTCAAATCGTCGGAGATGATCAGGAGAACATTTGGATTGTGTGACGTGGCGGCGCGGGCAGATACGGCAGCGCAAAACGCGAGTGTGAACGCGGCGAGGATTCGTAGAAATTTTGTCATGACGTTGGAGGAGAGTCTCTTTTGTTGAAATCGGTTACAGAAATAATTTGATGCGACGGACGCGAGAAAAGAGTGAGGTGATTAAAAGTTTACGCGGCGAAGAGGAATGTTTCTCCGAGGATTGTGTTGTTCAACCAAGGCGTTAGATGCTACAAAAATTTGGTCACCATCGTTCATGGTTCATTAGCCAAGGGCGACCAATTCTCGCGATGCGGGATTCCGAAACGTTAATTCACACACGGCCCAATGAACTATGAAAATAAGTGACGGTGTTGGTTATCTGAACGATAACCTCTCCTATACGCCCTCGCTGCCGCTTTATCTCTACCAAAGGTTGTGAGGAAAATCCGTCCAAAGTCCGAGGTCCACAGTCCAAAGTTCATTGGATGTTTGATCGTTTTGTGCAGCGTCTTCGCCGCGCTGGCGGCAGATGATTTCGCAGCGCAAGTGGAGGATCGCGCGGCCATCGAGCGCGTTTATTACAATCATCGTCTCGGCCAGAAGCCGCCTTTTGCGGAAACACTCCTGCGTGCCACGCTTGAAAATCTCGTGCGCCTTGATTTGAACAAGGAAGCGGCACTGCAAAAAACCTACAATGTGACCATTACGCCTGCGCAGCTTGCCGCCGAAGTCCAGCGCATCAACACCACCACGCATGCGCCGGAAACATTGGCCGAAATCAAAGCCGCGCTCGGTCAGGACGAGGCGCGGTTCGCCCACGCCTTTGCCAAACCTATCGTAGTCGAACGCGAGTTGCGCCAGCGCTTTGACAATGACGACTCGCTCCACGCCGCCATTCGTCGCGATTGTGAAGAAGCGCGCCATGACTTGCTCACCGCCAAAACTAACGGTGCCAGCGCCCTGGGGTTGATCGAGATTTTTCAGCGTGCCCATTCCAACCAGGTGAATTTAGCCACATGGCAACTCGGCGCGCGTCCCGAGGAAAAGGCGACGGCACCCACCGCCGATGAGATCGAAATCAAAAAACGTTTTGGGCCGGACGCGCAGATCCTTTCGTCGCCGCAAGGCAACAAGAAGCAGAAAATTTATTTCGAGGAGTTGCCCACGGAATTGCAAAAAGTGCTGCGGGTGCAATTGCGCAAAGCCGGGGATGTCAGCGCCGTGATCGAGACGCCCCATGGTTTCCTGCTCTACTTGGTGAAAGACAAAACTGCCGATACGCTAAGTGTAGCAACGCTTTCCTTGCCCAAGTGCAGTTACGAACAATGGTTGGAAGAACAAGCAAAGAAATAACATGAAAATAATAACATCTCTCTTTCTAACTGTGTGGCTATGGACGTTCGCCGCATCTGCCCAAAGCTATTCCATTGATTGGTTCACGATTGACGGCGGCGGTGGCACGAGCACAGGCGGCGTCTATTCCGTGAGTGGCACCATCGGCCAGCCGGATGCAGGGACGATGAGCGGTGGCAACTTCACCTTGGACGGCGGCTTCTGGGGAATCGTCGCTGCGGTGCAAACCCCGGGCGCGCCACTCCTCACCATCACGCGATCAAACACATTCGCCATCGTTTCGTGGCCGGATACGGCCGCTGGATTTCGTTTGGAGAACAACGACAACTTGTCGAACATGAACAGTTGGGCCACAGCCGCCCAAACTCGTAGCACGAATGGTGGCAAAATTTCTGTCGCTGTCCCAGCAAGCATCGGGAACGCTTTCTTTCGACTGAAGAATCCTTAAGGCGACCGTTCCCCTCCCCTCAACCCTCAGGTTTGAACCCAACGACTCGCTCCCAACGTTTCCTTTGACTCTCGGTTTTCCTTTGTTAAATTCGCGGCTCAATTTTCGGCGGATTTCCCAACGAAACACAACAAGAACGCAGTTTAATTATGGCATCTAAATCACACAAATACGTTTACACCTGGGGCAACGGAAAAGCCGACGGCAACGGCACGATGAAACCGCTGCTCGGCGGCAAAGGCGCGAACCTCGCGGAAATGACCCGCATTGGCCTGCCAGTGCCTCCCGGATTCACGGTCACCACCGAAGTCTGCACCTATTTCTACGCCCACAAAAAAACGTATCCGCAGGAACTGCAAAAGCAGATGGAAGCGGGCGTTGCGAACATGGAAAAAATCATGGGTTGCAAGTTTGGCAACGCTTCGGGAATGCCGTTGCTCGTGGCCGTTCGCTCCGGCGCGCGCGATTCCATGCCCGGCATGATGGACACGATTTTGAATCTTGGTTTGAACGATCAAACGGTTCTCTCACTTGCCGCCGCGACGAAGAATGAGCGGTTCGCGTGGGATTGTTATCGTCGATTTATTCAGATGTATGGCGACGTGGTGATGGGTGTGCAAAAACGCGAAGGCGAAGATCATGAGCCGTTCGAAACGATCATTCACGAATACAAACACGAGACTTATCACAAGGACATCGTCGATAGCGAATTGACCGCAGCAGATCAAAAAGAAATGGTGAAGCGTTTCAAAGCGCTGGTTAAAGAACGCACCAACAAAGCTTTCCCAAATGATCCGTGGGATCAATTGCGCGGCGCGGCGGGCGCGGTGTTTGGCTCGTGGATGAACGATCGCGCGAATGTTTATCGGCGCAAATATAATATCCCAACCGAATGGGGAACGGCCGTCAACGTGCAGGCGATGGTTTACGGAAACCTCGGCGAAACGTCGGGTTCAGGTGTCGCGTTCACACGCAATCCGGCAAATGGCGTGAATGAATTCTACGGCGAATTTTTGATCAACGCGCAGGGCGAAGACGTGGTCGCAGGTGTGCGCACACCGGAACCGGTTTCCAAATTGAAGGAGCAGATGCCGAAGTCGTATGCGGAATTGATGAAGGTTCGTTCGATTCTGGAAAAACATTTCAAAGACGTTCAAGACATCGAGTTCACGGTGCAAGAAGGCAAGTTGTTCATGCTCCAAACGCGCAACGGCAAACGCACCTCAATGGCGGCGTTGAAGTTCTCGATGGACATGGTCAAAGAAAAATTGATCGATTGGGAAACCGCGATCCTGCGCAACCCTGCTGATCAACTCGAACAGTTGCTCGCGCCGATTTTCGATCTCGCTGAAGTTAAGAAAGCGAAAGCAATTGCGACTGGTCTTCCAGCAGGTCCGGGCGCTGCGTCTGGAAAAATTTATTTCAACGCGGAACGCGCCGTGATGGCGGCAGACAAAGGTGAAAAAGTGTTGCTCGTGCGCGTCGAAACTTCTCCGGAAGATTTGCGCGGCATGATCGCGGCAGAAGGAATTCTCACTGCTCGCGGTGGTGTGAGTTCACACGCGGCTTTGGTCGCTCGTCAGATGGGCAAAGTCTGCGTCTGCGGCGCTTCGGGTCTCGATGTTGATTACAACAAAAAGACTTTGAAGGTCGGGACTCAAACATTCAAAGAAGGCGATTTTCTTTCGATCGATGGAACGGCTGGAACGGTTTACGCAGGCGAAATCAAAACGGCGCAATCGGAAATCATCGCTGGCTTGGTTGAGAAAAACAAAGCCGCGCAAGCGACGGAGAAATTCAAGAACTTCGCGCAGTTGATGAACTGGTGCAGCAAAGTCACCAAGCTGCAAGTTCGCACCAACGCGGATAACCCGGAACAAACCGCAAACGCAGTGGCGTTCGGTGCGACGGGCATTGGTCTTTGCCGCACGGAACACATGTTCTTTGAAGGCAATCGTATTGACGCAATGCGTGAAATGATTCTCGCGACGAACACCCCAGATCGCAAAAAAGCGCTCGCCAAATTGTTGCCTTATCAACGCAAAGATTTCGCCGGGATGTTCACGGAGCTAAGAGGTTATCCAGCGACGATTCGTTTTCTCGATCCGCCGTTGCACGAATTCCTGCCGCACGATCACGCCGCACAAACGGAGTTGGCTGACAAATTAAAAGTGCCGGTGGAAAAAATCACCAAGCGCGTTCAGGAATTGCACGAGTTCAATCCGATGCTCGGTCATCGCGGTTGCCGACTCGGCATTGCGTATCCGGAAATTTCCGAGATGCAGGCGCGCGCTGTTTTTGAAGCAGCTGCTGAAGTGCAGAAAAAAGGTATCAAGTGCAAACCAGAAATCATGATCCCGCTCGTTGGATTCAAAAAAGAATTCGATTTGCAACTCGAAGTGGTTCATCGCGTCGCCAAAGAAGTTGAGAAAGAAAAGAAAGTAAAACTCAACTACATGGTCGGCACGATGATCGAAGTGCCGCGTGGCGCTTTGACCGCCGACGAAATCGCGGAGAACGCGGAGTTCTTTAGCTTTGGCACGAATGACCTCACGCAAACTTGTCTCGGCATGAGCCGCGACGATTCCGGCACGTTCCTCCCGACGTATCAGGAACAGGAAATCGTGAAACAAAATCCCTTCGCGAGTATCGACCAAACCGGTGTCGGCGAACTCATGAGAATCGCCGTGGAAAAAGGTCGCAAGACGCGTCCCGACATCAAGCTCGGCATTTGCGGCGAACACGGCGGCGAACCGTCCAGTGTGAAATTCTGTCATCGCCTCGGCTTGACCTACGTGAGTTGCTCACCGTTCCGCGTGCCGATTGCACGTTTGGCGGCGGCGCAAGCTGCGTTGGAAGAAAAGAACGCGGCGAAAAAGAAATAGGCACTCAAAAAAACACGGCGGTCACAAACCGCCGTTACAAAAAAAGCCGCTGGAAAATTCCAGCGGCTTTTTTTTAAAAATTTTATCGTCTAAAACAACGCCTTCGGAAGTTCTATCCAAAAACAACTTCCTTGGTCTGGGGCTGATTTAAGTCCAATGCGTCCGCCCAGTCGTTCCACTCCTCGACGGACGATGGCCAGGCCGATGCCATGGCCAGGGTATTTGTCTCCAGCATGCAAACTCTCCATCACACGAAAGATCCGCTCATGATGTTCCGCAGGAATTCCAATTCCATTATCACGAATCCAAATCAGGTTTTTTGTCTCGCGTTCTTCCGCCCAAATTTCTATTTGCGGTGTTTTTCCATGGCCGCAAAACTTGAGAGCGTTTTCAATTAATTCCTTGAGAACTTTTCTTAGCACTGGCGCGTTGGCCCAAACATTTGGCAACGGTTTGTCGAGCGTGACTTGCGCTGCGGTCGCTTGAATTTCTGGCGCAAAATCATTGATCAACGTTTCCAGAATCGACTGCGTATTGATGAAACCAAAAGACAATTCTTCGTAATTGAGCCGCCCGTAGGAAAGCAAGGAAGCGATGAGACCATCCATACGTTTTGCTCCAGCGGCGATGCGGCCGGCGTACTCGCGGCCCGTGGAATCCAAGACCGTCGAATGATCTTCGAGCAACGCATTGGAAAAACCCATCATTGCTCGCAACGGCGCGCGCAAATCATGGGCGAGGCTGTAATTCAAAGCCTCGGCAGAGCGCACGGTTTCTTCCAGTTCCGTGGTGCGTTCGGCCACCAGTTTTTCCAATTCAGATGCACTTTGAGCCAGTTGTTCCTTGGCCTCTTCGAGCGCAATTTCCGCAAGTTTATGATCGTGAATATCGGTGCAGGTCCCAAACCAGCGAATTACTTTTCCGTTTTCATCTTTTACCGGTAAAGCGCGTCCCAAATGCCAGCGGTATCCGCCACCGTTTAATTCCTTGTAGCGATATTCCATTTGAAACGGTTCGCCGCTCTGAACGCATCGCTCCCAATTGGCAACAGCTTTGGACACATCATTTGGATGAAGAATTTTTTCCCAAATATCCGCGCGGTTCCCCTCTTCTTCGGTCAGGCCAGTTTGTTCAAACCATTTTTTGTTGTGATAGTCGATCACTCCATCGGGTCCAGCCATCCAGACGATCTGCGGCATGGCATCCGCCAACTGATGAAAACGTGCTTCACTTTCGCGCAATTGTTTATCGTGCTCACCGCGATTCACTAGGCTGCGCAGACAAATTTGAACGGCATTCGCGCCTTTCCACGTCAACAAACCGGAAGTCGCTTCAACCTCAACTGTGGATTGGTCAAGTCGGTTCATCTGTAACGTGATAGCGAAGAAGATTTGCCCCTCTTTTTGCATCAGCCTCAATCGCTCTTCCAACAAAACTGCCGAGACCGGTTTAAAGAGTTCGGAAACGGTTTGGCCGATGAGAAGGTCGAAAGAGTTGCCGCCGAAAATTTCCAAGAAAGCAGCATTGGCAAAGACAATCTGGCCTTCAACTAAAACGAGGAGGCCATCGGGACTTAATTCGGCGAGCTGCCGGTAACCCTCTTCTACTTCACGCGCCCGAGTGAGTTGAACTGATTCTGCCCAAGTCGAAAGTTCATTCATAACCATATCCCTTTTTCCCTTTTGTTTCCCTTTTCCGTGTGCGCCGACTATTGCCTCAAGTTATATAAAATCAACGGAAACTTATTCACATCACCCTGAGGTGAAAAAAATTTATCGCGCTGAAAAATTATTTCGCGAGTGACATGAACGCACGAGTCGAACTAGCTTTTTACCTCGATGGAAAAAAAGAATTTAACTCTAGGACATTCGCCCGATCCCGATGACGCGTTTATGTTTTACGCGCTCGCGAAAAATTTAATTCCGACGCACGGCTTCACGTTCGAACATATTTTGCAGGACATCCAAACACTGAACGAACGCGCGACGCGAGGCGAACTGGACATCACCGCCATCAGCATTCACGCCTACGCTTACGTCAGCGACAAATACGCCTTGCTGCCGAGCGGCGCGAGCATGGGCGATGGCTACGGGCCGATGCTCGTCGCAAAAAATAAATTTAGTCGCGATGAAATTGCGAAAAAGAAAATCGCCGTGCCCGGAACCATGACCAGCGCGTTTCTCGCCCTGCAACTTTGGCTCGGAAAAACAGCGCGCGAAATAAATTTTGTCGTCGTCCCTTTTGATCAGATTTTTTCAGCATTGAAAACGGGAATTGCCGAAGTCGGTCTCATCATTCACGAGGGACAACTCACTTATCAAAACGAGGGCCTGGTCGTCTGCCAGGATTTTGGAAAATGGTGGGGCGAAGAGAACGAAGGGTTGCCATTGCCGCTCGGTGGGAATGTGATTCACAAACGGTTTGAGTCTGCGACGCGAAAAACTATTTCAGATATTTTAACCGCGAGCATTCAGTTCAGCCTCGATCACCGCCCCGAAGCGGTGCAACACGCGCTTCAATACGCGCGCGATATGGGAACCGATTTAGCAGATAAATTTGTTGGCATGTATGTCAATCATTGGACACTCGACTACGGGGAGCGCGGCAGAAAATCAATTCGCTTATTTCTCGGACGCGCCTACGAGCAAGGCTTGATTCCTCACCGGCAGGAGTTGGAATTTGTGGTTTAAAATCGCGAAGTTACCGCAGCCTGAATTCGCCAATCACAGGAAGATGATCCGACGCGTCTGACTTCAGAACTTCCATCTTAATCGGCTCAATCGAACTTTTTGTAATCCAAATGTAATCGATGCGCTTTTCCGGTTTTTCGGCAGAATAACTAAATCCGCTCCCCTGCCCAATCAGCTCCCACGTGTCGTCTAAAAACCCGCTGATTTTTTGGTGGGTATGGCTGTCCGGCGTGGTGTTAAAATCTCCGCAAAGAATCACCGGCGTTTTTCCGGCGTCCGCCACGATTCGTTTTAACTCATCCGCATTAATCAACCGCTCCGCATCATCTTCGCGATAATCAATGTGCGTGTTCATAAATAAAAGCTCTTTGCCATGAACGTTGAGTAACAACTGCAACACGCCGCGCTGCTCGCCCACCCGCAACATTTTGTAATGCGTATTATTCTTTTTCTTAATCGGAAATTTGCTCAACACCGCGTTTCCGTAATCGCCGCCTTGATAAATAATATTTCGCTCAAAATAAACCGTCATGCCCGTGAGCTTGGCCAACTCCTCGGGTAAATCGCGTCGCGCCGTCCGTTCGACGCCGCGATCCACTTCCTGCAAACCAACGATGTCGGCCTTCTCGCGTTTGATGAGGTCGGCGATTCGTTCCAGATCAATTTTTTTATCAAGCCCCTCGCCATGATGAATGTTGTAACTCATCACACGGATGACGGGCGAACTGGTGTTCGTGCTCGCGCATCCGGAAAAGCAAACCATCCAAGCCAAAGCTATCGCGCTAAAACATTTCATAAATTAGTTTTCTAAAAGAAGCGGCATCATAATTCGCAAGGAACAACTGGCTACAATTATCTCACCGCGAAATCCGCCGCGGACACGCCGCGCTTGCGCCACGCGCCAATCTGTAAGATGTTCCCCGCTCTGTTTACAAAAATATGGATACATTACCTACTGTTTTACTAAGGCCGGGCGAAGCGGATCGAATCGTCGGCGGACATCCCTGGATTTATGCCGGAGCAATTCTTCGCCTGACCGCGCCTGCAAACGACGGCGACCTCGTCCAGATCAAAGATCATCGCCAGCGTTTTCTCGGCGTCGGTTTTTACAATTCCAAATCGAAAATCAACGTGCGCTTGCTCACGACGGAACGGGTTGATGTCACGCGTGAGTTTTTCGAGCAGCAAATTCGTGCCGCGCTGGCGATTCGGCAAAAGCACATGCCGGGCGCGACTTCCTTCCGCGTCGTCAATGCCGAGAGCGATTCCCTCAGTGGGTTAATCATCGATAAATACGAAAACGTTTTGGTGATTCAAACTTCCTCGCTCGGCATGGACCAGCGCAAAGCGATGATCGTCGCGGCGTTGCAAAAGATTTTTTCTCCCGTTGCCATCGTTGAACGCAGCGAAAGTTCGTTCCGAAAATTTGAAGGAATGGCCGAAGCAAACGGCGTGCTGTTCGGTAAACTGGAGAGCCCGGTAAAAATCAAATTAAACGGCCTGCAATTTGAAGTGGACATTCAAGGCGGTCACAAAACGGGAATGTATCTCGACCAACAGGTTAATTATCTGAAAGTCGCGGAGTTGATGAAGGACGGCAATGTGCTCGATTGCTTTACATTTCTCGGCGGATTCGGCTTGCACGCCGCCCGCGCCGGAGCAGCGCAAGTCCACCTGCTTGACCAAAGCGCAGACGCCATCGCCGCCGCCACTCGTAACGCCACGGCCAACAATTTGTCCGCGAAATGTTCATTTGAAACCGTCAACGTCTTCGATTGGCTGAAAGCGCAAACCGCAGTGAAACCGCACGAAAAAGTCATCCCAAAATTTGACGGAATTATTCTCGACCCGCCGTCATTTACCCGCAGTCGCTCGGCAATTCCTGACGCCATGCGCGGTTACAAAGAAATTCATTTGCGCGCTTTGAAACTTTTGCGAACCGGCGGAACGCTGGCCACATTTTGTTGTTCGCATCACGTGGATGGCGAAATGTTTCAGGCGATTATTCTCGAAGCGGCTTACGATGCCCGGCGAATCCTCCGGCGCGTCGCCACCTACAGCCAATCGCCCGATCACCCGATTATTCCCGCGATTGCTGAAACCGAATATTTGAAAGGTTTCGCGTTCGAAGTGGTGCGTTGAAAATGCCGCGACGTTTTTGCTAAACTGCGCTGCGTTGATGAAAACTAAACTTCCGTTTGTTTTATTCCTGCTCAGCGCAGTTTTATTTGGCATCGGTTTTTACACTCTCAACCAGGTCACCTCGGAAATCGCTCCCCGCAAATCCACTCCTGCAATCGAGCGCCGCAACTCTACCAAGCTGGCAAAAACCGGTGCGCAGCGACCAACCGGCTCGGCTCAATCCAAAATCGTTTACGTTACCAACCAGTTTAATTGGAGTGACGTGGAGTCGAGCGATTACCGGAAATACATCGCAAACTTGCGCGCGATTCATTGTCCGGAAAGCACGATCAAAGACATTATTCTTACCGATATTCTGAAACTTTACGCGGCGCGGCGCGGTCAATTTTTCCACAACGGTCGTGAATTCAAATTTTGGGAAACGGACGAGAAACGCAAACTCAACGCCAAACAACTTGAAGAACGCGAGAAACAATTGGCGGCCATCGATAAAGAAATTCCTTCCGTGCTGCGTGAATTGCTTGGCATCAATTACGAGCGGGAAATTAATAAATATTTTGTCGAGACCAATGAAGACGAGCGGCGTCTCAGTTTTTTGCCCCAGGAAAAACGCGAGCAACTCCTCGCGTTGCGCGACCAAATTGAGGGCATGAGGGAGCGGGTCTTGGAAGAGGCCAATGGAAAACCTTCGGCAGCGGATCTGGAAGCGTTGCAGAAAATTGAGGCACATCGAAAAGCGGAGTTGGGAAAATTGTTGTCGGGCGCAGAACTGGCGGAGTTTGAATTACGCACCTCGCCCACCTCCGACAAATTGCGCGCAGAGTTGATTGGATTTAACCCAAGTGAATCGGAGTTTCGTCAAATTTTTGAGCTGCAAAAAACAGTTGAGGATGCGACGGGAGAAAAAAACGAGGCGCAAAAAGCCGTGCAGGAAGAACTGAAACGCCAGTGGGGCGACGCGCGTTTTGCGGAGTATCAACGCGCGCAAAATCCTGATTTTCGGGACGCGTGTGTGTTCAGCGAAGTTTACGAACTGCCGATCTCCACTGCCCAAAGCATTTTTGAGATCAAACAAATTGCAGAAGCAGAAAAGCAAAATTTGTTGGCCAATGTTACGGTTCCAGAGGCGCAGAAATTGGAAGCGTTGAAGGCGATTCAGATCGAGACGGAAAAAAATTTACGCCAAACAATGGGACCAAAAGTTTTTTCCAATTACAGTCAGAGCACGGGTGGTTGGGTTCAAAAACTTAGCGCGGCCAAGTGATTTCGTTCGCTACTGCAGCAGGTTGCGCTGCCAGTTCATCAGTTCCCTCGAGTAATGCTCCCAATTCTGCGCGAGAAAACCGAGCGTGGCTCGACTGGCGATGAGCGTTGGGTCCAGTTCCAGTTTTTGCGCGGCGGCGTCACGGCGTTTGGCCAATTCTTCAAAGCGGCGTTTCTCTTGTTCAGTCGGACGCGGCGTGACGACGTGAATAATGTGTGGCTGTTCGTGCGACGCAACGGCCAAACCAAGTTCGACGGCTTGTTCAAGTTCTTTCGCGCGGCGGGAGCTCAAATGCCGAGGTAATAATTCCAACCAGTTGCGCGTGGTTCCGGCGGCGGCGGCGAGTTCCACAATTGTTTCGTGGCTCAAAATAAAATACGGCGGTTTATTTGCGGCGATGGCTTCCTTTTCACGCCAGCGCCAGAGCTCGCGCAGCACGGCGAGCGGCAGCCGCCCGAGTTTATGACTTCCTTTTATGCGCCACGATTCCACGTCGGCCGAGGGAAGCTCCGCGCAATCGGCGATCAATCGCAAACAGGTTTCCCGATGCCATGAAGATCTCCCCTTTTCCTCCAGCCGTTTTCGCAAAATATCGGCCACCGGTTTCAAGTAGCGCGTGTCGTTGCGCGCGTAGTTTTCCATCTTTTCGGTCAACGGTCGCTGTGCCCAATCGGCTTTTTGCGAACCCTTCTCTAATTGCACATCGAGAAAATTTTTAACGAGATTAACGAGACCGAATTCTTTTTCTCCGAGCAAACGCGCGGCGAGCATCGTGTCGAAAATTTGTTCGGGGACAAAATTGTGGTTCTTGCGCAAGAGGCGCAAATCGTAGTCGGCGGCGTGAAAAATTAATTCGTGCTTGCGCAATTCCGTCCAGAGCGGAGTGAGGTCGATTTTGGCGAGCGGATCGATCAATTCATCAAAACCTTCGACGCTGACCTGAAGTAGGCAAAGTTTTTCTGGATAGGCGTGAAGGCTGTCGGCTTCGGTATCGAGCGCAATCCACTGAGCCTTGCGCAAGGGCTCCATGAACTTTGCCAGCTTTTCGTTAGAATCAATCACGCGCTGAAATTGTTCAGTGTTCCCCAGCGGCTGTCCAGAGGCAAAACGTTCGCACTGAAACTCGACTCATGTCGTGGGACTCATTATCTTTTTTTTCATGAATCTGGCCAGCGCCTTTGCAGAGATTGCAAAAAATCATTTGAAAAAACCGGCCGTGTTTTGGGGCGACGAAGAATTTTCCTACGGCCAACTTTGGACGCAATCGCTTTGGGTCAGCCAACAATTACGAAACAATTTCAGCATCCAGCCGGGCGCGCGCGTCGGGCTCTGGTTGAAAAATTGTCCGCAATTTATTCCGGGACTTTTCGGCGTGTTGCAGGCGGACGGAGTCGTGACGCCGATGAATAATTTCCTGAAGCCGGACGAAGTAAATTACATTTTGTCCGACGCAGAAATTGATGTGGTCATCACCGACCGTTCCATGGCGGAAGGCGTTGCCAAATTGTCCGCGCTGCGGCCGCAATTAAAATTTTTATATGTCGAAGATTTTCCCGACCAACCGGAGGCCACTGGCGAATATGCGCCTTCGCAAAGAACAAACTCGGATCTGGCGGTGCTGATTTACACTTCAGGAACAACCGGTCGTCCGAAAGGGGCGATGCTTTCGCACGGTAATTTATTGCACAATGTGGACAGCTGCCGCGTGGTCTTGCAAACGATAGACGATGATCGAATCGTGGTTTTGCTTCCGATGTTTCACAGCTTCATGTTGTGCGTCGGGATTCTCCTGCCGCTTCTGGTGGGGGGCTCGATTGTGCTTATCAAATCGGTGCATCCCGCGAAAAATATTGTTCAGGATATCGTGCGCCGAAATGCGACGATTCTGCCGGCGGTTCCGCAACTTTTTCGCACGTTGATGCATCCGTCGATTCCCACGGATTTACCGTTGCGTCTTTGTATCAGCGGCGGCGCGCCGTTGCCCGGAGAAATTCTGCGGGAGTTTACGGAACGATTTCCAATTCCACTTGTGGAAGGCTACGGGTTGAGCGAGGCCAGCCCGGTGGTGACGTTCAATCCGTTGGATAAACAAAGGCCTGGTTCAATCGGCAAACCAATCACCGATGTTGAAGTGACGGTGCAAAGCGACGACGGGAAAATTCTTGGAGTTAACGAGACGGGCGAAATCTGTGTGCGCGGGGGCAATGTGATGCTGGGTTATTGGAATCAACGCGAAGAGACGGCAAAAGTGATGCGGGGCGATTGGCTGTTAACCGGCGATATTGGACATCAAGATGCAGATGGATATTTTTTCATTACGGACCGCAAGAAGGACATGTTGCTCGTCAACGGCATCAATGTTTATCCGCGTGAAATTGAGGAAATTATTTATAAATTTCCCGGCGTGAAGGAGGCAGCGGTCATTGGTGTGCCCGATGCGCGCAAAGGCGAACAAGCCCTAGCCTTTGTCTCAGCCAACGACGGAGTGACGATTGATGAAAAGGCGGTTCAGCAATTTATTCGCGAGAAACTGGCGGATTACAAAGTGCCGCGCCGAATCGTGATCCTCTCCGCGCTACCGCGCAACGCGACCGGAAAAATTCTAAAAACGGCCTTGCGCGAGATGGCGCAACGCGCAGACGCCCACGCTGGAACTAATTCGACGGAAGCTGGTTGATTGCACAGGAGTCGGTCGGCCAATGACAATTCGGGCTCTTTTCCCCCCTTGACGCCTAATAACCGGCTCGTAAGCTATCCCACCGCAAGGCGCATGAAGCGTTTTGCGGAAAAATTTTATGCCTGAAGGATATTGTGTTAAATGCAAAGCCAAGAAGGAAATCAGCAATGCGGCCGAAGAAACCATGAAGAATGGTCGCAAAGCAATTAAAGGCCGCTGCCCCACTTGCGGAACGGTCATGTTTAAAATTCTCGGCGGCAAAGCCACAAATCCCAAGCCGAATCCCGCTACTTAATCTATGTCCCAACAACTTGCCTACGTCATCATTACGCCGTATTCGCTGCACAAATCGCGCACGGGTGGAATTTTTGCGCGCTTAATTACCCGCACTGGCCTCGAGTTGGTCGGAGCACGTCTCTTCGGTCCTAGCGCTGAGCTCGTTCAGCAATATTCTGAAGTTGTCGTTTCCGCTGCTGATTCTCAGGACCGCCAAATTCAGGAACTGATTCGCGATTACATTCTCAAAAATCTGTCGCCTGACCCGAAAACTGGCAAGCGCCGCCGCGTCATGATGTTGCTTTTTAAAGGCGAAGATGCCGTGCGCAAAGTCCGTTCGGTCATCGGAAATATCAGCGCCCATCGCACCGGTGGCGAAACGATTCGCGATACCTACGGCGATTTGATTCTGGATGAACACGGCGGCGTTCGTTATTTCGAGCCAGCCGTTTTAGCTGCCCCAAATTTGGAGGAAGCCGAAGTGAAATTAAAACTTTGGTCAAAATTTTCAGACAAAGATGGCGGTGTCTTGGAAGATTTGATTGATTATTCCGCCGGAGAAAAACCCCAGCGGACGTTGGTTTTGATCAAGCCGGATAATTTCCGTTTTCCAACCGGTCGTCCCGGCAATGTGATCGATTTCTTTTCTCGAACGGGACTTTACATCGTCGGCATCAAGGTGCACCGCATGAGCGTGGCAGAGGCGTCGGAATTTTACGGGCCAGTGAAAGAAGTTTTACGCACAAAGTTGAAAGACATGGTCGCTTCCAAGGCCAAGGCTGCCATCGAAAAGGAACTTGGATTCATCGTTCCGCCTGCGGAAGAAAAGCAGTTAGGCGATATTCTAGGACCGGCATTTGGCGATAATCAATTTGACAATATTGTTCGTTTTATGGCGGGGCGCGCTCCGAGTGATTGCGATCCCTCTCTTGCCAAAGAACCGGGTACGGAAAAATGTATCGCCTTGGTTTATGAAGGCGTAGAAGCCGTGCGAAAAATTCGCGATGTCCTCGGGCCGACGGATCCCTCGAAAGCGCCTCCCGGCTCCATCCGTCGTGAGTTCGGCCAAACCATCATGGTCAATGCGGCTCACGCCAGTGACTCTGAAGAAAGCGCGCAACGCGAATTTAAGATCGTCAACGTCGGTGAGAATAATTTCCGTCGCGAGATCGAAGGGTTTTACGGAAAAATTTAAGCCGTCACCAAGTGCTGCCGACATTGGGTCGGCAGAAATTTTTTAACCTTCCCACAATTTCGGGGATGCCCGGAGTTTTCCCAGCAATCTTTGATCCGCCTCAGGAAAAGCGTAGTTCAAAAGCTGCGCTGCATTTACCCACGCCAACGCGTCACACCCCAGAGTTACCGGTTCGCCTTTGAGCAAGATACAGCGAAAAAATTTCAGGTGAACCGATTTATCCGGGTAATCATGTTGAAGGCTCTCAATGAGTTCTCTAACCTGAACTTCAATTCCCAATTCCTCCTGCAGCTCACGGCGCAAACATTCCTCATCACTTTCGTCAGGTTCACGTTTACCTCCCGGAAATTCCCACAATCCACCCAGATGATCTTGAGCGCGGCGTTGGGTAATCAGCAGGAGTCCGTTGTAAAAAACCAGACCTGCGGAGACTTCGATCGTTCTCTGCGTTTTGAAATTTTTAGGGGAGTCGGAAAAAGAACCGGCGTTACTCATTTCAAACTTAGCACCTGAAAATTTAAACTATCGCCCAATGCTCTTGTAGATAAATCCAAGCCGTTCCATCTCTTCAACGTCAAAAAGGTTGCGGCCATCGAACATAATTGGATGCGTCAATGCCTTCCTAGTGCGTTCCAAATCGAGCTTTTTAAACTCCGGCCATTCCGTTGCAATGATCAACGCATCACAACCTTCCGCCACCTCGTTCATATCTGCGACGTAAGTGACATCCTTCAAAATTGCTTTGGCTTTTTCCATCGCACGCGGGTCATGCACGCGCAAGATTGCGCCTTCCTTTTGCAGGCGCTCGCACAAATCGATAGCCGGCGACATCCGCACGTCGTCGGTGTTTTGTTTGAAAGCCAAACCGAGCACACCAATTTTTTTATTTTTCAACACCCAGAGCGTCTCGGTAATTTTTTTGACGAACCGCTCCATTTGCTCGGAATTGATTCGCTGAACTTCTTTTAATAATCCGAAATTGTAACCGAGTTGTTCGGAAATATGGATGAACGCGCTCAGATCTTTTGGAAAGCAACTTCCACCAAACCCGAGTGATGCATCTAAAAACTTTCGGCCAATTCGCGTGTCCATCCCCATGCCGTTGGCAACTTCCTGCACGTTCGCACCCGACGCATCGCAAATTACAGAAATGGCGTTGATGTAGGAAATTTTCAGCGCGAGAAAAGAGTTGGCCGCGTGCTTGATCAATTCCGCCGAATTGATGTCGGTGACGATGATGGGTGCATTGTAAGGCGCGTAAATCTCTTTCATGGCCTGCACCGGACGTGGCGAACGAACGCCAACCACCACGCGATCGGGTTTCATGAAATCGTCCACCGCAAAACCTTCGCGTAAAAATTCCGGGTTGCTGACAACGTCAAATTCTACTTTTGCTTTGCAATAGCGTTTGATGGTTTCTGCGACTTTATCGCCAGTTTTCACCGGCACGGTGCTTTTATCCACCACGATTTTATAGCTGGTCATCGCGCTGGCAATTTCGCGCGAAACGGCTTCAATAAAACTTAAATCCACCGAACCGTCGTCTTGTGCGGGAGTGGGAACGGCAATGAAAATCACGTCCGATTTTTCGACCCCTTCTTGCGTGCTGTTGCTGAACGAAAGACGGCCCGCCGCAACGTTTGCGGACACCAATTCCTTTAAGCCCGGTTCATAAATCGGCATCCCGCCCGCCTTGAGCAACTTTACTTTTTCTGCATCTTTATCAACGCAAATGACTTGGTGACCTGCCTCGGCAAAACAGGTCCCGGTGACCAAACCGACGTAGCCGGTTCCGATGATGGTAAGCTTCATGAAAAGTTTTTTGTTTTGAGTTTTAAATTTTAGATAATTAAAACTCTCTAACTCAAACGTAGATTAGACCCGTTCTTCTTTAATCAAAAATCTTCCGTAAACCAGACCCGCCAATGCGCCGCCGAGCAACGGGCCCACCCAATAAATCATTTGATTGGTCCAGTTTCCGCTGGCCAATGCGGGGCCGAAAACACGAGCCGGGTTCATCGCCGCACCGGTGAAAGGGCCGCCAAACAAAATATCCAGCGCCACGGTAAGACCAATTGCCAAACCGCCGATTTTTGGTGCGCGACTGTCCACCGCTGTTCCGTAAACCACGAAGACCAGAAAAAATGTAAGTATCGCCTCAATCAGAATTCCTTGGGTGATGTTAATCCCGGTCTTGGCGAGATTCGGGGTTCCGTTGACTAAAATCGAACTCGCCAGCGACGTCCCTTTGTCAGAATCCATTTGTCCGGTAAATAAGAACAAAAGAATAAATCCGGCAGCCGACGCGCCAACCAATTGTGCGATCACAAATAAAACAGAATTTTTAAAATTCATTTTACCCCCGACCCATAAACCAAACGTGACCGCTGGATTAAATTGTCCTCCGGAAATCGCACCTGTAGCCGAAGCCATCACCGCAATGGTAAATCCGTGGGCCAACGCAACCGCCAACAATCCGGCGTTGTGATAAATCGCTCCCACGCCAACGAAGACTAGCGCAAATGTTCCAATAAATTCAGCGACACACTGCTTGAGAAGTTTGCTGTTCATTATTTCGATGACGGTTGATTGGTAGACGCCGGAACTTTCACGCTCGTCGGAACGGAAGCAGCCACAGGCGGGTTTACTTTCAGATTCGGAAATTTTTGCAGCAATTGTTCACGGCGTTCTCCAGCCTCTGCGCTCCACGGATCGTAAGGATTTTTCGAACGAGTCAAATCTTCATAAAGTTTCAGCGCTTCTTCCGGTTTGTTTTGCCCTTCCAACAAGCGCGCCAAGGTTAGTTTCGATGGAGCCACCACGTTTTCACCCGAATATTTGGCCAGGATGTCCTGATATTTTGTAACTGATTCATTTAATTTACCCTGCGCTTCCAGCGAAGCCGCCACGCCGACCGCCGCCTGCGCGCGAAGCGGGCTCTCTTGATTCTCACTCAAAAATTTTGAAAATTGCTTCTCTGCCTCAGCATATTTTCCGTCCGTAAATAAAATTCCGCCAGCGAGCAACGCCGCACGATCACCCGCACTGGTGTCGGGAAATTCGCCTGCAATTTTTTGAAAACTTTCCGAACGCACTTCAGCAGTTCTTCCACTCGGGCCGATCAGAGCAGGCAAAGCAAACAAGGCGGCATTGGCATCCGTTTCGTTCTGCGCCTTTTTCCAGGAAACAATCGCAACGACAGCTATTACCACCGCGAGGACGGCAGCGACAATTCCCACCTTCATTCGGTTTTCGTAAAGCCACGTCACGAAATTATCAAAATCGAAGGATTCAGGTTTGGTTTCAGGTTGCATAAATAGGGGTGGAATCTTCCGAACGGAGCCTCAAAAGGCAAGTCGCAAATCGGCTCAATTGGTCGGCAAACCTTTTTCTTTTCGAAATTGAACAGCCACGTAACGAGTTTGGGGAATGATGAATTTTTTGATCTCCACAGCCACCGCGTCCGCCTCGAATTCATTGAGAACAAGTTGGGCAACATCACTGGCGAGTTTTTCGATCAATTTCCATTGTCGCCCATCGCCGAATTTCAGAAGTTTTTGCGCGACCGCAAAGTAATCAATCGTCTTTCGCAAATCGTCCGTTTTCGCCGCCTCGGAAAAATCGCGTTCCATCTCCACAGTGAAGAGCAGGCGTTGCGGTTGCGCCCTTTCCTCGTCGGGAACGCCAACGTGATAATAGACTTCCAGATCTTTGATAATGATTTTATTCACAGCGGTTCGGCGCGACGATTAATTTCATCCAGCAAAATTCGCGTGGGCTGATTCAGTTCCATGGCAAGTGCATCCTCGGCGGGCACCCAGCGAAATTCCTGCGCTTCTTCATTCAAAATCACGTCGGTCGCTCCTTGCACCCGACAAACATAATTCAGCAAAACAAAATGAGCTTCGCGATAGAACTCCTTGGAATGAATACAATCCTGCACCAAAACAAATTCGATGTCGGCAATTTCCAAATTGGTTTCCTCTTTGATTTCGCGACGGAGCGCGGCGATTGACGTTTCGCCATACTTGGTTTTTCCGCCCGGAATTCCCCAGAGGTTTGACCACTTCTGCGTGCGCACCAGCAAAACTTGATCAGCCTTGTTGAAAATCGCCGCGCCCACCGTGCAGATTGGATGCGAAATCGGCGCGCCTTCCTGGCCACGAACCCGATGCGTCAGTTCAAAATTATTTTGCGCGAAAATTTCCTGAAGCTCGCCGAGATGCTCAACAATAATGTTCGGTTCGCTCGCGCGAAGTTGCGCCAGATGGTTGTAGCCGGTCAAAACGGCGCAGGAAAAAACGCCGCCATGCTTCGCGGTTTCGATATCGTGCTGCATGTCGCCGATGAACAGGGTTTCTTGCGGCAAGAGATTATTCTCATCGAGGATTTCGCGAATTTTCGTCCGTTTGTCCAAAATTTCCACGTACGGTTTGTCGATAAATTCCCCAAATCCAGTCACGCCAACTTGCACGGCGAAATGATCGCGATGAACTGTGCTTAATAAAAAAGTTCGGATGCCGTGCTTGCGGCAAAACAGCAAAAAATCGCGCGCGTGTGGAAGTTCCACGACAGAATCCTGCACCTCTTTGAAATGACCGTGAAACCATTCTTCCAACTGCTCCATCGCAATGTTGGGCGTGTAACGGTCGTAAAATTTTTTGAACGGCAAACAAAATTCAGCGCGGAATTGTTCGATGGTCAATTCATCCAAACCGGCTTGGCCCAAAACGAAATTGGTCGCGCGAAAAACGGCGGGCAAATCGTCCACCAAAGTGCCAGACCAATCGAAAATGATGTTACGAATCACCGGGGAAAATTAGCCACAGATGAACAGGGATGGAACACCGATTTTCAAAATGTCGCAGACCCTTTTACTGGTCAGGCCTTCGACACTTGAATAACGTCGGGCGTTTGTCATCGGGAAATTGTTTTCGGCCCCAGCCATTGTTGTCGGTGATGAGCCAAAAATATTTTTCGTCCACGGCCAATCCCTCCATCGTGCTGGTTGGATACGTCGCGCGATAAGCCAACTCCGGCGCCTGTTCCATTTCGTGAAAATTGTATTCCGCCAAAATGCAATGGCGCTGCACGTCGATTTTCACAACGACGCGATTCTCTCGCAAAATTGCAAACAGCGCGCCGTCAAACCAACAGAGGTCTGAATAATGAATATCTTTCATTTTTGTTTTGGTCGGGCTGACGGTGAAATCGTCTATAATTTTCAACGTTTTAAAATCGAGCACGATGATGCGACCTTCCTGCCGTTCGTTGGCCACGAAAATTTTTCCTCCACCAATGGCGACGCCTTCAAACGAGGCGTTGTGATCGTTCGAATGAAAATATTTTTCCACCGGCGACCAATCGATCGGCAATCGTTCCACTTTTTTTGTCTTGGGATCGAAGCGCAGAATCCAGCGGTTAGCTTCTTCGCAGAGGTAGATTCGCCCCTGCCCGTCTTGCGCGAGACCTTCACCGTCGTAGCGCCCCACCTTCTCGCTCGCGAATGGTGCCAGTTGCGTTTTGTTGAAACCATTCGGCATCGG
>JBKJOZ010000325.1:0-2805 GCA_046595315.1 Limisphaerales bacterium | reverse complement strand
GCCGCTCGCTCCCGAAGTTTTCGAGGCGATGAAACCCTATTTCATGGAGGCGTTTGGAAATCCTTCTTCGCTGCATCAACATGGTTTGCGGGTGCGCGATGCCATTGCCAAAGCGCGCAGTCAGATTGCCTCATTGATTAATGCCGAATCGCCCGAAGAAATTTTCTTCACCTCCGACGGCACCGAATCCGCCAACCTCGCGGTCAAAGGCGTTGCTTATGCTAACCAACGCAAAGGAAATCATTTCGTGATTTGCGAAACGGAACATCCCTCCGTCATCAACTCCGTCGAATTTTTGGAGAAGCAAGGTTTCACTTGCACGCGCGTCGAAGTGGACAAAGAAGGTTTGATTAATCCCGAAGATGTTCGCGCCGCCATCACCGACAAAACGACTTTGATCGCCGTCCATCACGTCAATCACGACATCGGAACCATCGAACCGATTCGTGAAATTGGAAAAATTGCCGCTGAAAAAGGAATCGCGTTTTACGTTGATGCTGAAGCGAGCGCGGGTTGGTTGCCGATTGATGTGCAGGCGATGGGCGCGAATCTGCTTTCGTTTTCGCCGCATCGATTTTACGGACCAAAAGGCATCGGTATTTTGTATCGCAACAAAAAAGCGCGCATCGTCAGCATGATGCACGGCGGCGTTCAAGAGGGCGGTCGGCGTGCTGGAACTGAAAATGTCCCGGCAATTATTGGCGCGGGTTTGGCGTGCGAAATCGCATTGCGCGAAATGCCAAAACGCATCGCGCACACTGCGAAATTACAGAACAGATTGTGGGACGGACTGAAAACAAAAATTTCCTACATCAAGCTGAACGGACCAACCCCCGGACCAAACCGTATTTCCACGAGTTTGAATCTGAGCACGGAATTTATCGAAGGCGAAGGGCAGCTTTTGCTTTGCGACATGAGCGGCATCGCGGTCGCGAGCGGCTCCAGTTGCGTGAGTAAATCGTTGAAAGTCTCGCACGTCCTCAGTGCCATTGGCCTCGATCACGCATTGGCGCAAGGCAATATCATCATGTCATTGGGCGACTCGAACAGCGAAGAAGACGTGGACTACGTGATCGAATCTTTTGAAAAAATCGTGAAAAAACTGCGCGGCATGTCGCCGATGTGGGATGAATTTGAAAAGGGTGTGATTGATTCTGTGATCGCTCCGACCGGACGCGGCAAATCATTTTCGCAACACGCGGCGGAAGTTTCTGGGAAAGCGGCACATTGAGGTTTTCTTTTTAGTTCCATACATGTTCTGTTTCTCAACTCATGAGAATCAGAACAATTTTTTTCATTTGGTTCTGTGCGTTGACGACTGCATCCGCTGTCACCAATTCTCCTGTAGAACTTTTCATCGATAGTTCAAAAGCAGAGGGTGAAATCGATCTCACCCGCTACGCGCTCGGCCAAGGTGGACTTTCCGACAAGCCAATGTTTGAGGCTCATGTTGAACAGATCGCGCAACTCCATCCCCGAACCATCCGCGTTTTTGTGCAGGAATTTTTTGATTTATATCCCGCGCACGGACAATTTCACTGGGAAAAACTCGACAAGTTCATCGAAAATATTCTGGTCACGAAAGCAAAACCAATTCTGGCGCTTTGTTTCAAACCGAAAGTTCTCTTCTCGAAAATTGATCAACACATCGTTCATCCCAATGATTACCAAGAATGGGAAAGGTTGATTTTTCAGCTCGTCAAACATTGCAACGACGAGAAGAAGTATGGGATTCAATATTGGGAAATCAGCAACGAGCCGGACATCGGCGAAGATGGCGGGTGCCCGTATTTATTTCAGAAAGAGGATTACGTCATTTACTACCAGCACACCGCTGCAGCGATTCAACGCGCTGATTCAAGAGCGAAAATTGGCGGCCCCGCGCTTGCCTGGTATCGCAGTGAAATTGCCGACGCGCTGATCGAACACTGCGGCAAAACCAACACGCCTTTGGATTTTTTCACATGGCATGTTTACAACAGCGACACGAAATTTGTTCGCTCCACCATTCGTGAAATTAAAACCAAGCTTGCCAAATATCCGCGACTAAAAGATTGCGAAACGCTCATCACGGAATGGAACATGGAGTTAGGCACACCGAATCTTGACCCTGCTTTTCAGCCCGCTTTTATTTTGGAAAATACACTGGGCTTTCACGAGGAGGGTTTGTCGGGCGCGGCTTACTATCACATTCGCGATTACTACGTGGACAAAACGCAGTTCGATAAATTCGAGTCGCCACGAGGCGCGGCGCTGATCGCCAATTGGTGGAACGAGACGCCGCAATACGACGGTTTGTGGGACAATCAAGGGCGCGTTCGCCCCTCTTATTTCGCGTTTAAATTGCTGAGCACAATTCGCGGAACAAAAATTTCCGTGCGCGGAACCACGCCCGATATTCACGCGTTCGCTGTTAAGAACGACGACAAAGTGCACCTTGTAATCTGGAATTTTTCTCCAACCAATCACGAGACGATTACACTTCACATCAGCGGAGAAAAAGACCGGCAATTTCGTGAAATCAGTTTAAACGCGACGGTAAATCAGCTGGAAATAATTCGACAAGGTGCGACGTCCGAATTTGAAAAACGCCCATTGGAATTTGTGTTGGCTCCTTATGGCATCCGCTGGATTACGGTCAGTCGCTGAGGGTTGTTTGCAAAACTTTCAGCTTGTTGAATTTTCTCTGTGCCCGCTGCGCTTCTGTGGTTTAGAATTTCTCCATGTTGACGAACGAAATTATCACGAACGCCCTGAAGTCGGTCAAATATCCCGGCTATTCCCGCGACATTGTTTCGTTCGGAA
>JBKJOZ010000050.1:0-2898 GCA_046595315.1 Limisphaerales bacterium | reverse complement strand
ATCTTTTCTGCGGCGAGCGGGAAGGCGTGCTTTACGTGGGGAGCGCGAAGAATCTGAAGAAGCGGCTTGCGGCCTATCGCGTGTCCAATCCCGAACGGTTTCCCCGGCGGATCATCCGGCTGCTGAACGAAGTTCGCCGCATCGAGTTTGATATTTGCGCCAGCGACGCCACCGCGCGCCACCGCGAGGAAGAACTCATCTGCACACTGCTGCCCAAGTTCAATCGCGCCGGAAAAGTTTGGCCGGGATAAATTTAACCCTGGTGCCTTGTAACTCTGGGAAGGGATGAATCGCGTATGGAATTCCGCGCATGCTAGGAAACAAACTTGTAGGTCTTGCCTTCGACAACATCACGCACTCGATAAATGTCCTTCACATTGAGTTGTTGTGCGATTTCACGCCAAGTAACACTTCGTGCGTGCATGGAGCGAATGACTGCAATGTCGTTGCTATGAAATGTGTCGTCACGACCTTCAATCATTTTGCGCATGAGGTTTGGATCGTTCGCCAGGCGCAGTGATTGAGCAGGATTTGGAAGTCCCTTCTTCTTTGCATTCTGCTGAATTTGCTTGATGACTTTTTCCCGCTGTTCCCACCTTCGAGGAGTATCAGCCATAACTCCATACTTCGCGGCAAAAGCAATTCCCGCTTTTCCACCAGGGATCATGTTCAGTCCCTTTGGGCGCAAGGAACGTTCTGCGACGAAGATTTCTTCCCACTTCACCGCCTCATCCCAATACTGGCTAATCGTCAATACGGTATGCATTGAGTGATGTCGCCCCTCGAACTGACGAATCGCTTCATGGAAATCGTATGGGCTTCCTGTCTGGGCGGAGTACAGATGTTCCTTCCATCGTGACGCCCACGTCTTCTTTGTCATCCCGACGTAAATCAAATTGGTTTCCTCCTTCGAGATTAACACGCGGTCAGCCTCAACTGGTGTAAAGTAGCGATGTTCGTAAACGACCGTCGCGTCTTGGAAAACGTGGTCGCCGTTACAGACAAAACCCAACGGTGCCCTGATTATTTCGCTGCGCCAACCATCGTGAAGAATCCGAAGTGAGATGTGTGGAATCTGCGCTGCGCGCCCATCACCTAGAAAAATCCTTTCTGCATCTATAAGATCAGCACCAAACTTTCCCCATCTGGGAGAGCCGTCGAAATTGGTGAAGCACTCGACATAAAGAATGACGGTTTTGAGCGGACGCAGGGTTACGATGTAACCCGAGCTTGGATTAACAATGTGTTTCGCGTTAGTAACACCTGAGAGCACATTCTCAACTTCACTGACGGCTATCGCAACCTTCGTCTCGATTTCGTTCAGGACTTCAGGAATCCAAATGTCCAAACCGAGCCGGGTTGAAGCCAAGAGTTTTTCTGCATTCGGCTTGTTGATTAAACTCATGATTCGTTCGGCTTGCTTAAAACTTCAATCAGAATCAGTCACCGCGCCGAGTGAGGAGGTGTGACGTTGTTCAAAATGGCGCGGCCATCCCGTAAAGCCGTTGAAAGAGTTGGCGTTTTAATTCCTGCGGCGCAAGTCCGGCTGGCAGCGAAGCAAGGACGACCGCGCGCGCGGCATCGAACATCTGTGTGCCCATAACAAAGCGTTCTGAACCGGAATGGCTCATCAGCTTTTGTCGAACGAGTTCGGCGATCTCTGGCGACGTGTCATTCATGCGAACATTCCTGCCAGAAATTAACCACACTATGCGACTAACAAACGTCCGCGTGGTTGCGGGATTTCTTTGCCGTCGTCTTTTGCAGTCTTGATCCAGAACTTAATGGCGTCTTCGGCGTTTTTGATGGCCGTTTGTCGGGTTCCGCCGTGAGTCATGCAGCCGGGAAGTTCAGGCACGTCCACGACGTAAGCGTCGTCTTCCGTGCTCCACCAAAGAATCATTTCGTAGCTGTTTGGCTTCATAACAGTTTGTAAATTGCCAGAATTTTTCGGACCTGTCGAACCTGATATGGTTTGGCTTTCGATCCTTCACGTTGAAGGTTCATTCGTTCCATCACACCGGTTTGAGTAAAGATATGGTGACTGCCGGAAACGCGCATTCGGAATCCTTTTGCTTGAAGCAAATGGCAAAGTTCTTCAAAGCGGATGTTCGCATCCGATTCTCCGCGCAAAAGTTTTTCCAATGTTTTCTCGATGCTCACGATGGCTCACAACTTCAAATCTGCATCCGTCACGGCGCCGAATGACGCGCTGGTGACGTGGCTTGCGTATTTCGCCAGCACGCCTCGAGTGTAACGGGGCTTCGGCGCTTTCCACGCGGCGCGGCGCGATTTCATTTCGGCGGCGGATATTTCCAGATTTATTTCGCGCTTCTCGGCGTCGATTGTGATGGTGTCGCCGTTCTTCACCAGCGCGATGGTTCCGCCGACATACGCTTCGGGCGTGATGTGGCCGGCGACGAATCCGTGACTGCCGCCGGAGAATCGTCCGTCCGTGATGAGCGCGACATCTTTGCCCAAGCCTCTGCCCATGATGGCGCTGGTGGGCGAAAGCATTTCTCTCATGCCCGGCCCGCCGCGCGGCCCTTCGTAACGAATCACGACGACGTCGCCTTTCTTGATCGTGCCGTCGAGGATGCGTTCGAGCGCGGCTTCTTCAGAATTGAACACGCGCGCCGTTCCGGTGAAGCGCAATCCTTCTTTGCCGGTGATTTTCGCGACGGCGCCTTCGGACGCGAGATTGCCGTAAAGAATTACGAGGTGGCTGTCTTTTTTAATTGGATCGCTGAGCGGGCGAATAATGGTTTGGCCTTTGATGTAGGGCGGAACGTTCTTCAAAGTCTCGGCCATCGTTTCGCCAGTGACGGTGAGGCAATCGCCGTGGAGCAATCCGGCGTCGAGCAAAGTTTTCATGAGCGGACGAATGCCGCCAATCGC
>JBKJOZ010000036.1:0-19940 GCA_046595315.1 Limisphaerales bacterium | reverse complement strand
GACGAGACGACGAAATTCGCGATCCAAAACGGTTCGTTTCAAACCGGCGGCCATGGCCATCAACGTTTTTCCCGTGCCGGCTTTGCCCATGAGCGTGACCAGTTTGATTTTGTCATCAAGCAACGCGTCGAAGGCAAAATGTTGTTCCCGATTGCGCGGCTTAATTCCCCAAATGCCTTCGCGGCAGTCAAGAATTGGAATATACTTTTTGCCAGTCGGATCAACCTTTGCCAAGGCCGTGCGCTTTGCATTCCCCTCTTCGGTCAAGGTGCAATATTCGTTCGGGAAAAATTTGTTCCCGCCATTGATTTCCAATTCTCCTTCGGTACGGAACTTACCCATTTTTTCCGCGCTGATCGTTTGATCGATCATGCCGGTGTAAAGGTCGGTCAGGAAAATGCGGTCTGTTTCATAATCTTCCGCGTCGAGGCCAAATGCGTCGGCTTTGAGCCGCAAATTAATATCTTTGGAAACGATAATCGTGCGAACCTTCGGCTCGGCTTTTTGAATTTCCAAACCCATCGCGACGATGCGGCTGTCCACGGTTTTGTTGCCGAAGACGAGATGACCGCTCTCGTTTTTTTCTGGGAAAATGATCCGCAAGCAACCGCCGTTCTCCAGCTTGACGCCTTTGTTTAATTTTCCTTTTTCCCGCAACTTATCGAGCGTGCGGGAAAACTGTCGCGCGTTGGAACCGAGTTCGTTTGACTCGCGTTTAAACTTGTCCAACTCCTCGATGACATCGATGGGAATGAGGACATTGTTGTCTTTGAAATTGAGCACCGATTGTGGGTCGTGGAGGAGGACGTTGGTATCAAGTACGTAATTTTTCACGAGTAGGTTTAGCAGTTTGCAGTTTGATTTTGGACATTCTCCCAAACCAATTTTTCAAGCTGGTGTGGGCCGCAGGGAGTTTGTAATGACCGGAATAAAGAAAGTTAGACAGCATGCCGAACAAATCGAAATCGACGAAGCGCGGCTGGGCATCGAGGAGAAACGGTTTGCTCAAAAGCATTTGCTCGAACGGAATTAAATTTTTGGAAAGTTCATCGAGTAAATTTTTCTGCTGTTCGCTCCAGCAATCAATGCAGCCGCGCCCGAATTTTCGCTCCTTGTGTCGCAGAAAAAGGAGATGGTCGTCCTTCTGGACAAATTCTTTCCAGAAAATGTCGTTGAGCTTGAAGCATGGCCCTTCGATTTCATTTTCAATATTCCGCCAAAGGATTGATTGGATTCCGCGCCAGTTCGGCGGAAATAATCCGAGCTGAAATTTCACGTCGATATATTTGGCGATGACTTGCGAGTTTTCGTCCGTTTCAAAAATCACGTTTCGCCCATCGCGCAGGACCGGCACCTGGTAATAACGTTGCTTGGTCACGCGCCAGACGAGCGACCGTTCTCCATTGGGGATGTTCGTGATTTTGAAGGGAATTTCGCCGTATTCCAAAATGCGGCGTTGCACGATGCAAAACGGACTCCATGGAAATTGAATTAGCTCAATCATTTTTTCCGGCAATCATCTCGGGCAGATGAGTTTTAAGACCGTTCAATCGTTCCAGGGTTTTGTTCAAATCAGCAAGAAAATGACGCTGCTGATATTTTTTCCCGTGGCGCAATTTTTTGATGGCGATCTCCATCGCTTTATTTTCGCGGGCAAATTCAACTTTAAGTTGCTTGGCCGCGCGATCAATTTTGTGCAGTTGCGCAAATTGCCGCAACTCGGGGCAACGACCTGCCAACGCCTCAGCCATATCCTCACGAGCCTGGGAAATAATGCGCGGATTAAAGGTGTAAAACCCTGTAAATTTTTTATCGTCGAAATTTTCGGCATCGTTGGATTGCTCGCCCAAAAACATGGCCTGACATTTCGGACCTTCATAGGCCATCAACCAGAATTTTTTCACGCGCGAGTTGGCGTCGTTACAAAATTTCAGGCGATTGTGGCGGCGCGGCAATTTTCCGCAGGCGATGACTTCCACTTCATCGAGTGTGGCGGCTAATTGGCGATAACGGTCACGATGCGGCTCGAATTGAGCGCCGGTTTGGGTGGCGGCAAGAAAACTTCCTTCCGCTTCGTCAAAGGCAAAATCTTCCACCGTGTGGCTGAAGGCGAGCAACGCATTGGAATCAAAAAGGTAAAAGGTATTTTCCTCTAGGGTGTGGAGGGTAATTTCGTGCGGACATTTTCCGGAACCATCCGTTTCGCAGATACCAGTTTCTTCCGGCAAATATTCCCGAACTCGCCCGAGAAATTCCTGATTGGAAAGTCCTTTGTTCCGCACGCCGCAATGTAAGTCTGCGTGACGCGAGCTGACAAGCGGGAATTCCAAAGCCTAAAATCCGAGGAAAATCCCTCAAAGAAAAAACGTGCGGACACGGGTTGAAACTTTTTTTCCAGGTCGCTAGGTTAAGCCGTCTGACAACTTAAAATATAAAAATGGTTTATGAAAAAATTGCACATGCGTTGGTTTACTTTCGTTTTAACCGCTGCCTTGCTCGTGGGTTGTAGCACCGTCCCCGTCACAGGGCGGCGTCAGCTCAATATCGTTTCTGCTGACCAAGAAATGCAGCTCGGCCTCACCAGTTTCAACCAGATGAAAAAAGAAGTGCCGATCAGCCATGATGCTGCGGTGAATGCGTTGTTGCAAAAAGTGGGGAAACAAATCGCGGGCATCGCGGGACCAGACATGCCCAATGCGCAATGGGAATTTGTGGTTTTTGAAAGCAAAGAAGCGAACGCGTTTTGTTTGCCCGGCGGAAAAGTCGGCGTTTACACCGGCATTTTGCCCTTCACAAAAGATGAAGCAGGTTTGGCGACGGTCATCGGACACGAGGTGGCTCATGCGGTGGCGCGCCATGGCGGGGAACGCATGTCTCAAGCAACGGCGGTGCAGGCAGGCGGACAATTGGCCGGAGCTTTGACCTCAAGCTCGACGCCGCTGACGCAACAAGCGGTCGGAATGGTTTACGGATTAGGTTCTCAGCTTGGCTACGTTTTGCCGCACAGCCGCAAACAAGAATCTGAGGCGGATCACATCGGGCTGATTTACATGGCGCGCGCCGGATATGACCCCGCAGCGTCGATCGGTTTTTGGGAACGGTTTTCTGCGCAATCAGGCAACGGCGGCCCGTGGTTTTTGCGAACGCATCCGGTCAATGAAACTCGTATTGCCGATCTCAAAAAGTGGCTTCCAGAAGCGCAACGGGAATTTAAAGGCCAAGGAACCGGCGCACGCGGCTCGGACATCATTGGACGATAAGCTGTTTTAATTTTTCAAGGGAAAATCGATTTTTTCTCCTGAAAATTTGTGTGCATTCGCGCGCGTTCGTCGTTAAACAGAATCCGCTATGAGTCAACTTGCTAATCAAATTGCCGTCGTCACTGGTGCGGGCCGCGGAATCGGCCGCGCCATCGCCTTGAAATTTGCCGCGGAAGGCGCAGATGTAGCCTGCGTTTCGCGCACGGTGGAAAATTCAGAAAAGGTCGCCGCCGAGATTCGAGCTCTTGGCCGCAAAGCCTGGGCTTATGCCGTGGATGTGTCTGATTCCGCCGCCGTCGCTTCAACTGGAGAAAAAATTCTCACCGACACCGTCCGCATCGACATTCTGGTCAATAACGCTGGAGTGACTCGCGACGGTTTGCTCATGCGCATGGCAGACGAAGATTGGGACGCAGTTCTGAATACAAATTTGAAAGGCGCATTTTCGTTCACCAAAGCTTTTTCGCGAAGCTTCATCAAACAACGTTCCGGACGCATCATCAATGTAGCTTCCGTCATCGGCCTCATCGGCAACGCAGGCCAGTGCAATTATTCGGCAAGTAAAGCCGGATTGATCGGTTTTACCAAATCGGTGGCCCGCGAATTGGCGTCACGCGGCATCACGGTCAACGCGCTCGCACCGGGATTTATTGAAACCGACATGACGTCGGTCTTAAACGAAGAGATGCGCGCCGAGCTGTTGAAAAAAATTCCCTTAAATTCCTTTGGGAAATCCGAAGACATCGCCAGTGCGGCATTATTTCTGGCGAGTCCCGCAGCGCGCTACATTACAGGACAAGTGCTGACAGTTGATGGTGGCATGGTCATGTAAATTCATACTCGACGAACTCGCGCCAGCCGATAAACATGAAGCCGAGTCGCATTAGACCGATTCAAAATCCGCGCGATTTTTTGAAATACACTTAAAAAATTTCGAGACTTGACGCTCCCACAAACGTGGGGCATAGACACAAACCAAATTAACACGGAGAAACCAAATGGCTGATAAAACAATTGAACAAAGAGTCAAAGATATCATCGTCGAACAATTAGGCGTTAATGCTGACCAAGTCACACCAGACGCAAAATTCATCGAAGATCTCGGTGCGGACTCACTCGACACCGTCGAACTCGTGATGGCACTCGAAGAAGAATTTGGCAACGAAATCCCTGACGAACAGGCTGAAAAACTGCAAAGTGTCGGCGATGTCATCAAATTCGTCGAGGACACGCAAAAGAAGTAATTTCGAAACACATTCTGGGGCAGTTTGGCTTTCGCCCAAGCTGCCCCTTTTTAATTTATGGCAAGCAACTGGACAGAAAAACGTGTGGTCATCACCGGCCTTGGCATGGTTTCCCCGCTGGGAAACAACGTGCAAACTTCCTGGGAAAATATTTTAGCAGGAAAATGCGGCATCGATAAAATTACCCACTTTGATCCCGCTGCTTTTGATTGTCAGATTGCTGCTGAAGTTAAAAACTTTGATCCCACCACCGCTTTCCCCTCGCCCAAAGAAATCCGCCGCACGGATCGCTTCGCGCAATTCGGAGTTTACGCCGCGCACCAAGCCTTGATCGATTCCGGACTGGATTTGGAAACATCCAATCGCGACGAGATCGGCGTTTTTATTGGTTCTGGAATCGGCGGTCTTTACACGACTGAAGAGCAACATAAAATTTTTCTCGCAAAGGGGCCTGGACGCATGTCGCCGTTCATGATCCCAATGCTGATCCTCAACATGGCTTCAGGACTTTTTTCCATGTATTACAAATTGCGAGGGCCGAACGTCGCGACCTGTTCGGCCTGTGCGACTTCCACCCACGCTCTGGGTGAAGCTTGGCGCACTTTAAAAATGGGCGACGCCAAAGTCATGTTTGCCGGCGGAACCGAAGCGACCATCGTTCCACTCGGCATCGGAGGATTTTGCGCCATGAGAGCCATGAGTACGCGCAACGATCAACCGCAAAAATCTTCTCGTCCATTCGATGTGGGGCGCGACGGTTTTGTCATGGGCGAAGGTTCCGGCGTCCTCGTTTTAGAAGAACTCGAACATGCCCAAGCGCGGGGAGCGAAAATTTATTGTGAACTCGTCGGATATGGAAACACCGCCGATGCCAATCACATGACCGCTCCCTCGCCCGAAGGCGAAGGCGCAGCGCGCTGCATGAAAATGGCCTTACGCAACGCGGGGCTGAACCCGGACGATATTTCCTACATCAACGCTCACGGCACCTCCACGCCCCAAGGCGATATTTGCGAAACGCAGGCGATCAAATCTGTTTTCGGCGACCACGCGAAAAAATTAGCGGTTAGTTCGACCAAAGGCGCGACCGGCCACATGCTCGGCGCGGCGGGCGCTGTTGAAATGGCCCTTTGCGCCAAAGCAATCGAGACCGGCATTGTTCCTCCTACCATCAACCTCGATAATCCGGATCCACTCTGCGATTTGGATTACGTCCCGCACACCGCCCGCGAAATGAAAGTGAACGCAATCGTCAACAATTCCTTTGGCTTCGGTGGACACAACGCGACTGTGATTGCGAAAAAATTTGTCGGCTGAGCCGTTCGCGATGAAAAAGAGAAAATTCCCTGAGTGAAATTTCTTTCCTTCATCGAATCGAAACGCGAGGGGCAAAGCCTCAGCCCCGCACAAATCGAATTTTATATCGATCAATTCGTCGCCGGGAAAATTCCCGACTACCAAATGGCTGCGATGCTCATGGCCATTTATTTTCGCGGACTAAATTCGGATGAAACACGCGCGCTCACTTTTGCCATGCGCGATTCCGGCGATGTTTTAAAATTTCCGAAAGATTCTCGCCCCTTGGTGGACAAACATTCCACCGGCGGCGTTGGGGATAAGGTTTCGCTGCCGCTCGCGCCATTGCTTGCTTGCCTTGGTTTTCGAGTGCCGATGATTTCAGGTCGAGGACTCGGAATTACTGGAGGAACGCTCGACAAGCTCGAATCCATTCCCGGTTTTCGCACCGCGCTGTCGATGAAAGAAATTATCGCACAAGTCCAATCCGTGGGCTGCGTCATTTGCGGGCAAACCGAAAAAATGGTTCCCGCCGACAAAAAAATCTACGCCTTGCGCGACGTCACCGGGACCGTGCCTTCCATTCCGCTGATCACTGCTTCAATTCTGTCGAAAAAGCTCGCAGAAAATTTAAACGCACTCGTGCTCGATGTGAAATTTGGTTCAGCCGCCTTCATGAAAACCCGCCAGTCAGCGCGCCAATTGGCACAAGCGATGGTTTCACTCGGCAACGAATGCGGCGTGAATACACGAGCTATTTTAACCGACATGAACACGCCCGTCGGACGCGCGGCCGGAAACTGGCTGGAGGTAAAAGAGTCCATCGATTGCTTGGAAAATCGGGGACCGGAAGATTTGCGGAAACTGGTTGTAGAATTTGCCGCTCAACTTTTGGTTCAGACTAGACATCATCCCAAGATTGCCGTCGCAAGGAAAACAGTTGAGGCAGTTTTGCTCTCGGGCGAGCCGCGCCAAAAATGGAATGAGATGCTGGCAGCGCAAGGCTCTGACCTTGAGGCGTTTCATCGCCAATTGATTCGAACAACTTGTGCCAAAACGGTGATTGAGGTTAAGGCGGATCGAACGGGTTTTGTTCATCGATGCGACGCAAAATTAATCGGCGAAGCCATCCGAGATCTCGGGGGAGGCCGATTGCAAAAAGAAGACGCGATAAACTTTAGCGTCGGCGTGGATCAATTGATCAAACCTGGAGAAAAAATAACGGCTGGAAAAACTCTTGGTCGGATTCACGCGAACAGTTTGTCTGCGGCAAGCGCCGCCCAAGCAAAACTAAAAGCGGCATTTTCGGTCTCCCCGAAAAAACCAACCTTATCTTCCTTAATCTACGAAACAATTTAGCGGTTGATCACTTCTTCTAGAAATTTTTGACAAAAAAAAGGCGCTCGCATTCGGCGAGCGCCTTTTGTGTTAAGAATTTGTTAGTTAGCCTGGATGCGGAAAAAGCGTTGTGCGCCATTGACCGCAGTCACAAAACGGAATGTGCCCGCTCCAGTGTTGCTAAGAGTGGCCGCCGTGGAACCGTAAGGGCCTGTTACAACGGCTGAACTCAGAAGAGTGAACGTGTTCGCACCGCCCGTGAAGTCGATTTGAACTTGAGTTCCACCGTTAATCACTTGCGTTGAAGTGATGGTGGGAGCAACTACAGCAACCACCGTCAAATCTTCAACCCGCACGTTGTCGATCAAACCAAATTGCAAGGTGATCGCATTGGGATCAGCAGCACTGGTTCCCGCATTGATATCGGATTGATTAAACAGAATGTTCGCTCCCGCAATTGTATTAGTCAAAGGGACGGTGGCGATGGTCTTATTATCAAGTTTCCAAATGACGTTAGTTCCTTGCTTAATAACTTGTACGTCGCGCCAAATAAATCCTTGGGCTCCCGCCAAGGTCGTTCCCGTTTGATTAGGGAATGCGATCGCTTGGTTTGTGGGAGCGGATTCCCGTCCAAACTCAGCGTAATAAGCATTGAGATTGTCGCGTGGTGTACCCGTAGTTCCAGCGGCGAATACCCCGCTTGCATCCGCATAACCAGCTACCACGCCTTTGGCGTAAGCTCGATAATCTGTCCCGGTATTTCCGTCACCACTTGTCATGAAATAAATGCTGTCGGCAAAACCCGGCCATTGCGGGGAGGTTCCTGCAGTTCCTACCCCACCGCCAGTCAATTGCGTTGAGCCAGCGCCTCCGGCTCCCAATGGGTTAGCGCCTGAAGTGGCACCATGAAAATTGATCCACATGTCAAATCGCAGGCGATAATCATTTGTGAATGCTTTACCAGTCGGAGAAACGCTAATTCCACTGAATATCGCATTGGCCATGTTTGCCTGAAGCTTTAAGCCTCTGGTCGTTCCATTGGTTGTATTAGGTGCAGGCGGAATGCTTACCGTGCTGTAATTAAAGAAAAAGTCTGCACTTCCGTCTGAGGGACCATTGTTAATCGTCCAATTGGCCGTCGGATCAACATCGAAGTTTTCTGAGAAAAGAACGCCGACCGCTGGCGGCAAATCATCATTTCGAATAGTGACAGTTCCGTTCGTAGGAGTTCCCAAGGCATAACCTGCACCAGAGCCAATTGTGACTGTAACAGTGCGGTTAGTATCCACGTTGTTGTTGTTAATAGGACGAATCTCGAGCAACGAATTAGTCTGGCCAGCTGGAATCGTTACTGAACTCGGCAACGCTGTATAATCCGTTCCACTGACAGCAGTGCCGCTGATGGTGAGCGGGATTGTGACAGAGAAGGAACTTGGGTTTGAAAGCCGAACATTCAGTTTACCAGAATTGTTAGGATTCAGCTCGTAAGCATTGGTTTTGGATGAAAACACACTCGCAATCGGCAAGTCTCCGTCATCAGCGACAGTAACGGTAGCACTGAGGTTGTTATAGATATCATAGTTGGTGCTGCCGATTAGAACCATAATGGCCGATTCAGTGGGCTCACCAATTGCATCGTTGATGACGACCAAATTTACATTGGTAGAAGAAGCACCAGCAGGAATTACAGCCACTCCATTTAAAACGGCATAATCAACTCCATTGGAAGCAGAACTGACATTTGCCATTTGATAATTAACCGTCAATGGAGAAGTTGTATCGCCGGTTCGGGAAATTGTAAAAACGCCGTTAGTGTTGGGCTCGCCAGCTTCAGGGGTGGCTGCAATCACGGAAACAACCGGCAATGGGTTTACCCCTGTTAAATCTTGAACCCGGACGTTGTCATAGATTATGAAATTGTCTGCCTTGGGATTGGCAATAGATGAAAAAGGATCCGTTGTTCCCAACATGATATTTCCCATCACTTGGCCAAACTGCTCACCGGATGAATGCTCCGCAATGACATACCCATTAATCAACCAAGTCACAACGTAAACGCCAGAATTAGTCCGCTGACGCACTTCCACTTGGGACCATTGTTTGCTCGGCATGCCATCGGTTTCGTAGGTCGGCTTTGGAAACATTAACTTGAACAAATTCGTGTTAGCTTCACCGAAAACCTCTTGATCGTTCGCAGCATCGATAATTCCGTCGAAGTTGCGGTCTAAAAACCCTCCCGTTGCACCTTGAAGTTCAGCAGCCGGACTTGGATTTACCGTGTCCCCAAGGTATGCTCGATAGTCCCGTGCCGCTCCCGCTTCACCAGTAAGCGCAAACCAAACTCCATCCGAATTTCCTGGAACTGGAGATACTGCATTTACTTTATCTCCTACGGTATTGATACCGAATTGCGCAAATTCAGTAGAGCCACTGCCACCTTGAAATCCGCCATTATAGTTAATCCACATGTCGAATTTTAACGAATAATTATTAGAAAAAACCTGGCCGGTGGGATAGATCGACACAGCTGATATTTCAGCAACTGCATCATTTTTGTTCGCCGTCAGTTTAACGCCATTGCCACCCCCGTTTGGTGCAGGGGGAATTGTATTGGTCACGCCATTGCGAACAAACTTGTTCGTGCTGTAGTTGAAATTAAATTCAGCAGTAAAGTCGGGCGTTCCTGTTCCTGAGCCATTGAACACGCTCCAATTCGCCGAGGTATCAGTGTTGAAGGGATCAGAAAATAGAGTCGTCTGCGCCGAAACCGGCTCGGACAACGCGATAACACCGGCTAGACAAGCTGCGAGGGTCAAATGAGGCAGGATTTTCATAGTGCTTAATTATCCATTGCACATTGCATCCACACAAGATTTTTCTTCTCGTAAACCACCCGGGTTGAAGTCCTAAAAACGTGAGGAATAGATAAAATTATTTACCGACTTTGACCGCTCCAGAAGTTTTCAAATCGGCTTCGGAAGGTAATTTTCTGGAGCTAGTTTGAACGCCGCATTTTTCGCAGTTGACCAGGTCCCGCCCGCGCGGGGCCAAAGTAACGTGATGATCGGTTTTGCAGATATACCCTACCGCTTCAACGATGTTGCCGCTTTTACATTTGGGACAGGTTGTTGGGAAAACACTGTGATCGGTATAAAACTTGGCTGCACACGCCGCGCAAAAATACCCATTTGCATCAGATTCGAGCGCGTTATCTATTTGGCTTTTCCCACAACCTGCAAATAGAAAAAAAACCGCCAAAACGAGGAATGTGGTGAATGACCCATGAATTGTTTGGCGATTCATAATCATGGGCTGGTTTTTCCTTCATCTTGAGAAAGTTCGCGCGCAATGAGGTAAGGTATTCCCACTTTGATCCACTCTGCATGTCCATCCACAAAATTTGCGTTATGACCACCTTTCCCATGATTATCACCCGCGTCGGGATAATCATTAATGTTTCCTGGATACCCAGCGTTGATATCATCGGCATCTACTTGCAACCAAGTCCGCGAAGGGCCCGCTACCAAATTTCTTAACTGGGGACCCCAGCTGGCAGGCGAAATATTTTTATGTTTGTATGAAAGAACACGGTTCTCAGTTTTTTGGGTGCCGCGTATGTTTGGATTTCCAGGAAATTCATCCGGCGTCCTCCACCAGGAAAAATTCTCATAGCTATGCCCCGGATAACGCCCGCGGGTTAAAGCAAATCGTTGCAAGTGTAAAATGTCCATTTCGCCGTCCAAATTATTCAAAACGAGCGGGTTGGTTGTGGAAATAAAATTTTCAGTACCGGGGCAAATGAACGCTTTGGTGTTTTTTACGTAGCCGCGATAGAGCCAATTCAAATTATCACTAAAATATCCTGCGGTTCCCGTGATACTACCCTTATTGTCGCCGGCGTACATGATATGACCCAGAACCAGCTGCTTCATGTTGTTCAGGCATTGAATTTTTTTAGCCTTTTCCTTCGCCTTGGCCAACGCCGGTAAAAGCAATCCCGCCAGAATTGCAATAATGGCAATAACGACCAGCAATTCAATCAACGTAAAACCTTTTCGCGGTGTGAGTTTCATAAGTGGCCTTCGAAAAAAACTGCCATATCACGGCCAGAAAGTCATCCGGCAAAATTCAACCTCAAATTATTTCCTGTCAGCTGCGTAAAGATTCTTACTGGCAACATTCGGAATATACCGCGGTGTTCCCGTTCTGGGTTTACGTTGCTCCCGTTCCAAGAGTTCCAAAATGGCAAGGTTCACGTCATCACTCGTTTTTGGGAATTTCAAAATGATTTGCACGTTGGTCAACCGATTTTCCTTAACGAATTTCAACGCCTTGGCGGCATGTTTAAAATCGCGCGCCTCATCAGGATTTTGAGTCGCTGTGTCGCCGTCCACCAAAAATAAAAATGTAACCGTGCTCTGAATCAGAACCCGCATGGCGTGCATTTTCATTCCGGTTGACTGCGTTACAAGTAAAAACGTTTCCAAGGAGCAATTTTTTTCATTTGCTATTACCCACCCCTGAAAAATATCTCGTGGAATATTGAAAGAAATATTCTAAGCTGGCGCAAGATTCACTCTGGGCTATGAGCAAACGAAATTTTCTCACCGCAACCTCCTTTCGCGGTTGTCCACTTCCACTGACTAGTCTATTGCCGCGCCCATGCTTTTGAGAAAGGTAAATTAATGAGAAAAGTTCAACAAAAACTAAGCGTGGCGCGCGGTGAACATCCCGCCGAAATTGTTTTCCGCAACGCCAGCCTCGTCAATGTGCTCAGCGGCGAAATTTATCGCGAGCATGTCGCCGTGGACGACGGGCGGGTTGTGGGCCTTGGCAATTATGAAGGGAAACAAATCATCGATCTCGATGGTGCTTACCTCGCGCCAAGTTTTATCGACGGTCATTTTCATGTCGAAAGCACCATGCTGACGGTGCCGGAATTTACGCGCGCAGCCGTTCCGCACGGCACGGGCGCAATGGTGATTGACCCGCACGAATACGCCAACGTCCTCGGACTTGAAGGCATTCGCTACGTCTTGGAATCGAGCAAAAATTTACCTATCGATTTTTTTATCATGCTGCCGTCTTGCGTTCCAGCGACCCATTTGGAAACGGCGGGCGCAAAATTCACGGCGGATGATTTGGCTTTGATGATTGCCGACGACCGAATTGCCGGCATCGCCGAGTTGATGAATTATCCCGGAGTTTTCCTGGGATTGGAAAGTGAACTTGCCAAAATCAAGGCGGGCAAAGGCAAGGCGATTGACGGACATGCGCCCGGTTTGCGTGGGAAAAATCTCAACGCCTATGTTTTAGCTGGAGTTCGTTCCGATCACGAGAGCACGGAACTCGATGAGGCGCGGGAAAAGCTTCGGCTCGGAATGCATCTCCTCATCCGAGAAGGAAGCACAGAACGCAACCTCGAACACATCATCTCGCTCGTGACGCCGCAAAATTCCGCGAATTGCTCTTTCGCCACGGATGACAAACTGGCGGGCGATTTAGTCAGAGAAGGACACATAGATCATTCCGTGCGCAAAGCGATCCAACTTGGAATCGCGCCCGTGACCGCCCTCCAAATGGGCACCATCAACACCGCGCGCCATTACCGTTTGAAAAATTGCGGCGCCATCGCTCCGCGTTTCTGGGCAGATTTTATTATCTTCGACAACCTTGAAAAAATGGCGATTCGCCAGACCTACAAAAAAGGAGTTCTCGTCGCAGAAAATGGCAAATATCTTGGCGCAAGGCCCAGCGAAATCCCTCGCCCGCGCAGCACGATGAACATGAGCTACTCGGCTCCAAAAGATTTTCAGGTCAAAGCCAATGGCGCGAAGAAAATTAAAGTCATCGAAATAATTCCTGAGCAAATCGTGACCAAATGCACCAGTGCCGTTCCGAAAATTGAAAATGATAAAATCGTTTCCGACATCGAGCGCGATATTTTGAAACTGGTCGTCGTGGAGCGGCATCACGCTACTGGAAATGTCGGCGTCGGTTTCGTTCGCGGATTCAAAATGAAGCGCGGCGCGCTCGGCTCGACCGTGGCTCACGACGCCCATAATGTCGTCGTCGTCGGCACGAATGACTCCGACATCATTGCGACGATTCAGGCCCTGGAAAAAATGCGCGGCGGACAAGTGGCGCTGGCCGACGGCCAAATCATCGCCGGATTGGAACTTCCGATTGCAGGTCTCGTTTCCGATCAACCGCTGGAGCGAGTCATCGCCAGCATCAGCCAACTCAATGCCGCTGCGAAAAAATTGGGTTGTGAACTCGACGCTCCGTTTATGAGTCTTTCCTTCCTCAGTCTCTCGCCGATTCCTGCGCTGAAGCTGACCGATCAAGGTTTGATTGACGCCGTGAAAATGGAAATTACTGAACTGATTGAAACCTGATTTGAGACATTGACACCCATGCCGCTTTCTTTTCACCTGAGCTTGTCAACATGAGCAAAACCGCGACCAGACAACCTTTTTTGGACCAAGTGATTGTGGCGACCCTAGGTCTGGCCACGCTGATTTTTTTGGTCGATCTGATCACTCCCTCCGGGATGGGTGAATGGATGATTTATTTCCTCCCGACACTCGTCACCGCGCGTTCGTCTCGGCGTCATTACCCGGTTTTTTATGCGGCGCTTTGCACGGTCCTTATTGCCATTGGTTTCTTTTTCCCGTTGTCACAGCTCTCCCCGTTTGATTTTGAATTGGGAATTATTCGGCGAATGGTGGCGGCATTTATTCTCTGGAGCACCGCTTTGCTTTTGGTGCAACGAAAACGTTCCGAGGTGGAACGGCATGAAAGCGAGGATCGATTCAGTTCGTTCATGAACAACACTCCTACCGTTGCCTGGATGAAGGATGAAAAATTTAATTTCGTTTATGTCAACGAACCCTTTGAACGCTTTTTCAAAATTACGTCGATGCAGATCAAGGGTAAAAATGATTTTGAGCTTTGGCCTGAACCGATTGCTTACGAGCTCCGACAGCACGATGAAAAGGTTCTTTCCTCGGGAAAAAACCTGGAGACTTACGAAAATGTTCCACTCCCTGACGGTTCGGCTCATCACTGGTTGGTTTACAAATTTCCATTCCAAGACGCGGATGGACGAAAATTTGTCGGTGGGATCGCCGCAGATGTGACCGAACGCCGAATCATCGAGGAGAATTTGCAAAATTCAGAATTGCGCTTTCGCTCGGTGTGGGACAATTCCGCGGACGGCATGCGATTGACCGACGAAAAAGGAATCATCATCGCGGTCAATAAATCCTTTTGCGAGTTATCAGGCATGACGGAAAATGAACTGATCGGAAAACCGCTAACCGTCACTTACGAATGCGATACCGAAGAAGTGATAAAAATTTATCGTGAGCGATTTTCTGACCGTTCCATCCCGGCCCTTCTGGAACGCAGCGTCGCCTTTCGCAACGGACGCGTCCTGGATATCGAATTCGTTAATTCCTTCATCGAACTCCAAGGACAACCTCCTCTTTGCCTTGGAATTTTTCGGGATATTTCATCGAGAAAAAAACATGAAGAACAGCGCCTCACCCTCGAACGGAAATTGCTCGACGGTCAAAAGCTGGAAAGTCTTGGAATTTTAGCCGGTGGCATCGCTCACGATTTCAACAATCTTCTCACGGGAATTCTTGGCAACGCAGGACTCTCACTGATGCAAACGTCCGACGTCTCGCCGGTTCAACCTTATCTGGTGAACATCGAAAAAATCTGCCTCCAGGCCGCAGAACTCTGTAAACAAATGCTGGCTTACTCGGGGCGCGGCCATTTCGTCATCCAACAAATCAATTTAAATGCGCTCGTCGAGGAAATGACCCAGCTCCTGCGCATTTCTATCGCCAAAAAAGTGGTTCTGAAATTCGACCTCGCCCAAAATCTTCCAGCCGTGGAAGCCGACGCATCGCAAATTCGCCAAGTGCTGATGAATTTAATCATCAATGCTTCCGAAGCCATTGGCGATAAAAGTGGCGTCATCAGCATCCGCACCGGCGTCATGCACACTGACAGCACCTATCTTTCGGAAAGCTATCTCTCGCCCGATTTGCCTGTGGGCGATTACGTTTATCTCGAAGTCGCTGATTCCGGCTGCGGCATGAGTGCGGCGACCAAAGCCAAAATTTTCGATCCCTTTTTTACCACTAAATTTACCGGGCGCGGCCTCGGTCTGGCCGCCGTTTTAGGAATTGTCCGTGGGCACAAAGGAGTTTTAAAAGTTTACAGCGAACCCGATCGCGGCACGACTTTCAAAATGTTGCTCCCACGCTTGGAATCGCCCGCGCAAGATTTAGCTTTGCCGAATTCGCCCTCCCGCGATTGGCGCGGCAGTGGAACAATCCTTGTGGTGGATGATGAAGAAAGTGTCCGCACCATCGCTGCGCGAATGTTGGAGCTGTTCGGTTTTTCCGTGCTCTTGGCGGCGGACGGTCGGCAAGGCGTGGAAGTTTTCCGGGCTAATCAGGAAATAATTTCGGCGGTCATCCTCGATATGACCATGCCGCATTTGAATGGCGAAGAAGCCTTCCGGGAAATCCGCCGCATTCGCAGCGATGCCCGCGTGATGTTAGTGAGCGGTTACAGCGAACAAGACACCACTGACCGTTTCGCTGGAAAAAACTTGGATGGATTCCTCCAAAAACCTTTTAAGCCCGACGAATTGCGCGAGAAACTTAAATCGATTTTAGAAAAAGAAAAACGCGGAATTAATAAAATTTAAAAAATTTTAGAACAATGGTTCATCACAAAAAAAAGCCCCAACTTTCGTCAGGGCTTTTGAATTCAGATTGGATTTAACTGATTTATTTTAATCGATCAAAGCTCTTCTGCAAAATTTGCCAGTCTTTCAAGCCTTTGACTTTTTCCTGATAGCTCGCGTTGATTTTCGCTTCATTCGCGTTTTTTGTCGGGCGATTCACTTTGTAGAAAATCCCGAAACGTCCAGGAAATGCTTCCCCACCCAATTTGTAAGCGGCCACTTCATCCGTCACGTCGTGCTCCGCAGGAATCAAATTAAATGCGCCACCTTTACGAGGATTGGCCGCGTCAAATGCCCCTTCGTAAAATTCCACACATTCACTTAAACATTCGATCACACTGAATCCATCGTGATCCATCGCCGCTTCCATCATCTGCAAAAGATGATTCGGGTTCGTCGCCGTGGCGCGCGCCACAAACGTCGCACCCGCTGAAATCAATTGCTTCATCGGATTGACCGGTTGATCCACTGCGCCCCAAATGTCCGTTTTGCTTTTGAAACCAATCGGTGATGTAGGTGAAGTTTGTTTCTTGGTCAGCCCGTAAACAAAATTGTCCATGATGATGTAGGTCATCTTGATATTTTTGCGCGCGGTGTGATTAACGTGATTTCCACCGATGGAAAAAGCATCACCGTCGCCACCGAAAACAAACACGTGCAAATCAGGCCGCGAAAGCGAAACGCCACTGGCAAATGGCAGTGCGCGACCATGAATAAAATGAACGCCGTGCGCCTGAACGAAATACGGAAAACGGCTCGAACAACCGATGCCCGCGACCGTCGTGATTTGTTCGTGCAACATTTTGCGCTTTTCGATCAGCTTGAAATAAAGCGCGAGCACGGAAAAATCGCCGCAACCCGGACACCACGTCGGATGATCCGCCGCGATTTCTTTTTTGGTCAGACCTTTGCGTTCAGAATCCGGCAACGGCGCGACCACCGTAACGTCACCACCACGTGAAGGAATTTCAGTTATTGAATTGCTCATAAATAATTTTAAGAGATTTGGTTGAGAGTTGATCAGAGCTTGCGCACACCCGCAGCGATGCTGGCTTTGGCTCGTTCCAGGATTTCGCGAACGCGGAAGGTCAAACCATCGGTCTTTGTTATACCGCGAATTTTCGGATCGCAATAACGGGCGCGCAACAATCCGCCGAGTTGGCCGAAGCCATATAAACCTTCGTCATTCATTTCCACGACAAAGACTTCGTTGAATCCTGCGAAAATATTTTCCAATCCCGGCGGCAACGGACTGATGTGCTTGATGTGAATGGCCGAAACGCTGTCGCCAGCGGCGCGCGCTTTGTCCACCGCTTCACGAATCGGACCTTGCGTGGAACCCCAACCGACCAGGAGAACATTGCCTTCTGCCGGCCCGTAAATTTCTGGCACCGGCAAACTATCTCCGAGCGTCTGCAATTTTTTGCGGCGTTTCGCCACCATTTGCATGTGCAATTTCGGCGAGCCGGTCGGATGTCCGAGTTCGTCGTGTTCCAAGCCGGTCGCGATCGGATATTTGCCGCTTTGAATTTTTGTTCCGGGCGCAACGTGCTGCGTGATTTTGGAAAGATCGTAGGGCTTGTGTTCCACCACGGGCGTGAGATCGGGCGAAATATCCTGGCAAACTTTTTCTAAATTCGGTTCTTCAAACGCTTCGATGCGCGTTGAAATAGCCTGATCGCTCAGAATGAAAACAGGGACGCTGTATTTGCGCGCAATGTTCACGGCTTCAATCGCCGTATAAAAACAATCCTCCACATTGGCCGGTGCGAGCACCACGCGGGGTGAATCTCCGTGACCGCCGTTCACCGCGATATTTAAATCCGATTGTTCAACGTTGGTCGGCATTCCAGTGGAAGGCCCGCCGCGTTGAATATTGCAAATAATCAGCGGCATTTCCGCCATGACGCCCCAACCAATGGCTTCGGTCTTCAACGAAATTCCCGGCCCGCTGGATCCTGTGACCGCCACGCGCCCTGCATAACTCGCTCCGAGTGCCATCGATACCGCCGCGATTTCGTCTTCGGTTTGTACGAACGTTCCGCCGTATTTCGGCAATTCGCGGCGCAACAATTCCATAATGTCCGACCACGGCGTGATGGGATAACCAGCGCCGAAACGAACACCCGCTGCGATCAGTCCGTAAGCAAGCGCTTCGTTGCCATTCATCACAACTTGATGACCATTTTTCTTTTGTGATTCAACGAATTGAAAAGTTTCGATGAGATTACCCAGCGAATAACTGTAACCCGCGTGAAAGGCCGCCAACGCGTTTTTCAAAATGCTGTCGTCTTTGCCGGTGAAACGTTCACCAACGAGTTTCTCCAGTTTCGCTACGTTGAGATCGAACATTTTAGCAATCAAACCGAGCGCAAAAATATTTTTACCTTTGTCCTTCGCCGTTCCGCCAATGGCTTCGACGGTCAGTCCGGAAATCGCAACGCCCACGTGATGATAATCGGTGGACCACTCCGGCTTTGGCTCAACGTGGCCGGAATCGTAAAGAACAATCCCGCCTTTTTTCAAAGAGCCGATATGGTTTTCGTAGGAGTGCTGGTAAAACGCGAGCAACACATCCGCTTCGTCGCCCGAACTCAACACTTCGCCGGAACCGATACGCACTTGGAAGATCGACGGACCACCGGAAATCGTCGCGGGAATCGTCATGAAGGTCATGACTTCCTGCTCACTACGGCCAGCCAATCGAGCTAGAAAACCGCCGATGGCTTGGATGCCGTCCTGCGAGTTGCCCGCAATGCGGATAATGGCTTCAGATATTTTTGAAATTTTCGGAGCGCCTCCAGAAGTGGGCGCGGTTAAAGTTGATTCACTCATTCGACTTAATAATTTGTTCTGATGTATCGTTTGGCCGGAAATCATTCCGATTTTCTGCAACACATCATTGATTGCAGCCATTCACGGTATTGATGAGAGGTGCCGGTGTCAAACCTTTCCAAATGATACAAGACACCTGTTTTCAATGAGTTACAGAAGCATTTCCACCAGCACGAGGAGAGGCCAACAAAAAGAATTAGACTTGTTTATTCTGCCAGCGAGGAACATTAAAACTTATCGTGAGGCACTTCCGTTTAAATGAAACTCGATTCCATCTGCAATACCATGGCCCTGAGGCAGATGGCTCACATAACCCTTTTGTCCTTGCACCGTCGTTTTCACCAAATCGATTGCGTTGCGGGGCGCGACCAAATACCGCGCATATTGGTTAGAAAGCATGGGTAAGTCATTTAAGTGGTCACCCGCTGCCAAAATATTTTCAGGAGAAATTTTGAGTCGCCGCGAAAGTTCCGCCAACGCCGTCCCTTTGTTGTAACCGATGTGGCTGAATCTCGCGTAAACGTCGTTGCGCACCACCGTCAATCCCGGAATTTTTTCGCAATACAAATTGAGATAATCGTGAATCACATTTGCGTCTTCATTGCGTTCCGCGATTAAACAAAAGGGCGAATACGGATCTTCGTAAACCGTGGCGGAAAAACGTTCATTCACCCACGCCATCAATTGCGGAACATCCTGTCGCACGCGCGAGAAAAGTTCCGCATGCGCCAAGCTGCATTCACTATTCCAATCCGCCAGTTGGACATATTGCGAATTTTCGTGGCAATAAATTTCACGCTCCACCAGCACCAGATAATCCGGTTTGACCGAGAGATGCGAACGCCCCAGCGCTTCCATCAAACCGGATAAATCACGACCGGTATTGATCACCCAAATCGCTCCTTGCGCCTGAAGTTTTCCGATGAGTTCCTGCAATCGCACCGGCACTGGCGGATTTTCAAACTCAGCGAAGAGCGTTCCATCGAAATCGGTGGAGATCAGTTGAATCGGCAAGGTTGAAATTGAACTTTTGGTTTTAAATTGTGAACTCATCGGTTGCGCGCGCATACATTCGTGCGCTAGCGTTTCTTGTCAAAGATTTTATGCCCACACTTCAGGAAAAATGCGACGACGCCATCATGGATTTCACAATGGGCGAAGCGGATGCCGCCATTGAAAAACTCAAAGAAATTCTTG
>JBKJOZ010000271.1:0-2888 GCA_046595315.1 Limisphaerales bacterium | reverse complement strand
GAAAATGATTCAGGCGGCGGGTGTGATTCCGCAAGGTGTCCAGCGTGAAATTTACAAAGTCCATACCCCCATCGATCTGGAAATGGGCGAGACGTTGATGGCGATTTTTCCGCACGATAAATTCAAAATCAGTTGCACCAGTTCAGATAAACAAGGGCGCTTCTCGCAATTTTTCAGCATCGAAATTTCGCCGGAAACGTGGGAACGCGACCTGGCGCACGCGCGCACTTTTTGTTTTTACGAAGAAATCGAGTTCCTCATCAAAAGCGGATTGATCAAAGGAGGCAGTTTGGAAAACGCGGTGGTCATTCGCGAAGATGCGATTCTCACGACCGAGCCGTTGCGTTATCCCGATGAATTCGTGCGCCACAAAATGTTGGATATCGTCGGCGATTTATCGTTGATTGGCCGCCCGATTACCGGGCATATCGTGGCGGTCAAACCGAGCCACGGCGGGAATTGCGAATTGGCGCGCCAAATTCTCGCGCAGATGCGCAAACCGTTGATCGCCGCGCAAACATTCGCGCCACCGCCGTTGCCGGCGCCCACCGCTGCGCCAAAGCCGGGCAGCATTCCGCAACCCAACCGTGACGATTGGACCGCCGCCATGAGCGCCGTGACGCTTGACGTAAATCAAGTGATGAAATTGTTGCCGCATCGTTATCCATTTTTGATGGTGGACAAAGTGACAAAAATCGACGGCGACAAAGTTGTGGCGGTAAAAAATGTCACGTTTAACGAACCTTATTTTCAGGGACATTTTCCCAATCACCCGATCATGCCGGGCGTATTGCAATTGGAAGCCATCGCGCAAGTCGCCGGAATTCTCACAATGCGTCGCGCGGAAAATTTCGGGAAAATTGCTTACTTCATGTCTGCCGAAAGTGTGAAGTGGCGCAAGCCGGTCAAGCCCGGCGACACGTTGGTGATCGAGGTGGAGCTAACCAAATCACGGGGGAAAATTGGCAAAGCCAAAGGCGTCTGCTCGGTCAATGGCGAAACGGTGAGCGAAGCTGAAGTGACGTTCATTTTGATGGATCCCTAGAAAATGACGAAGTGCGAATGTAGAATTAGGTTTTTAAAGTCATGATTCATCCTGCTGCCATCATTCATCCTAAAGCAAAGATCGGTCTCGATTGTTTCGTCGGGCCATTCTGCGTCATCGGCGAAAATGTGGTTCTCGGCAACAATTGCAAATTGCATTCGCACGTCGTAATTGACGGTCACACCACACTCGGAAATGGGAATGAAATTTTTCCGTTCGCGAGCATCGGTTTGAAAACACAGGATCTGAAATGGAAAGGTGGCATCACGCGAACCGAGATTGGCGACAACAATACCTTTCGCGAATCCGTGACAATTCACAGCGCCACGAGCGATGGCGAAGTGACAAAGGTCGGTTCCAATAACCACATTTTGGCTTATAGCCACATCGCGCATAACGTGACACTCGGCAATCACGTCATCATGTCGAACGTTGCCACGCTCGCCGGCCATGTCACCGTGGAAGATCGCGCCGTCATTGGCGGTCTGGCCGCGATTCATCAATTTTGTCGCATCGGAAAAATGTCGATTGTCGGCGGTTGCTCAAAAATCGTGCAGGACGTTCCGCCCTTCATGATGGCTGATGGAAATCCCGCCACCACCCGCACCGTGAACAAAGTTGGTCTGGAACGAAATGGAGTTTCCGCCGAAGTTCAATCTGCTTTGAAACACGCTTACAAAATTTTGTTCCGCGAAGGGTTGACGATACCAAATGCTTTGGCGCGAATCGAAAAAGAACTGCCGACCTCGCCTGAACTGCAACATTTAATCCAGTTCGCTCGAAGCAGCGAGCGGGGGATCAGTAAGTAAATTTCTCTAAGCCAATCCGAGATTTTTCAAAATTTGCGTCGTCGGGCCGGATTTATTTAACGTGTAAAAATGCAATCCGGGAACTCCGCTCTTCAAAAGTTCTTCGCATTGGCGAGTGGCGTATTGAATTCCGAATTCCAAAACCGCTTCATCGTCGTCGCCAAGTTCATCGAGTTGCGACAAAAGTTTGGACGGAAGTTTTGCGCCGCAGAGCGCCGTGAATTTCTTGATCTGTGAGGCGCTTTGAATTGCCAGAATGCCCGGCACAATCGGAACGGTGACGCCGAGTTTTTTTAAGTAATCGCGGAATTCAAAAAAATCGTCGTTGTCAAAAAAGAGCTGCGTCAAAACGAAATCCGCGCCGCAATCAATTTTCGCTTTCAATCTTTCCCAATCGACAATCTTGCCCTCTTTGCACGCAATGTGGCCTTCGGGAAATCCTGCTGTGCCGATGGAAAACCCGCCGAGTTCCCGGATGAATTTGACGAGCTGAAATGAAAATTCAAAACCACCTTCGGTTTTTTTGAAATCGCCCGTGCCCGGAGGCGGATCGCCGCGCAACGCTAAAATATTTTTGATTCCAAGTGTTCGCGCTTGCTCCAACACTTTCGCGATTTCTTCCTGGGTCGCGTTGACGCAAGTGAGATGCGCCATCGTCGGGAGATTTTGTTCGCGCTGAATGCGATCCACGATCATCAACGTTTTGTCGCGCGTGCTGCCGCCAGCGCCGTAGGTAACGGAGCAAAAATCAGGATTTAATTGGCGCAACGCTGGAATAGTTTTTTCGAGAAGATTGCGTTCGCCTTCGTCTGTTTTCGTTGGAAAAAATTCCAAAGAAATCACGGGACGTTGGGCGGCCTTTGCTTCGGAGTAGATGTCGCGAATAAATTTCATTTTAAAAATTAATCAAGTCACGTTTGCGTCGCGTAAAACGACAGCACTGTTTGTAGCCCACTTCGCGCGCCAACTGAATGGCTTTTTCAAAATCGGCTCCCACTTCTTTGGGCGCATGCGCATCCGACCCGAAAGTGATC
>JBKJOZ010000182.1:0-5241 GCA_046595315.1 Limisphaerales bacterium | reverse complement strand
TATTCCTGTTGGCACCACGCCGATGATTGTTAAGGTCACATCATTACCCGTCCCGCCCACGTAACTGATGCGCAAACGAAGAGGCCCCGCAATCGCTTCTCCGCCTTCTGGCAAACCTGCAAAAGTTCCACTGACCGAATTACTCGAGGCAGTCACATCAATAATCGTGAACGTCGTTCCCACTACTTCCCGCGTGGTCGCTGGCGCGGACAAATTCAATAAGGCCGAACCCAAAGAAATATTCGCATTTGAAACCACGAGGCGGCTGTAACCAGTGCCAGGCGTGTTGGTCAGCAATTGAAACGTCGCGCTCGAACCCGAATTCAGCGTCACCGCGCCATTGACCGTGAGAATTCCCGTGGCGCCGTCACCGGGAGCAATTCCCCCGCCCGAGGCGTTCAATGTTCCAATGATTTTTCCGACACCGGAAATCTCGCCGTTCAAGGAGACGGCTACGTTGCCGTTAATGGTTCCATTGGCGATTAAATTTCCTCCGTTCACAGAAATTTGGGCGGCGTTATTGGTTCCCGTGACAGTGCCGGTGGTGCGGAAGGAACCTTGTCCTTTGATGCTGAGAATAAAAGGAGCCGCGACCAGATTCGACCGCAGCTCAACGACGGTGTTCGTCGAGTTGTTCGTGAAAATTAATGACGCCGCTAATTTGATCGGCGTTTCAACTGCGATAACTCCGCCGCCGGTTAAGTTGGTGGCGAAAATACCCGACAGCAGTCGAATGCCGTTGCCGCGCAAAAGTGGATAGTTATTGGTTATCGTCGCCCCGGTGAATCGAAGTGAATTAAAAATTGTGTCAGTGACGAGATCGTTGGTGCAAATGGCATTCAAAGAACCGCGAGTGAACAAAAGATTGTTGGTTGCAACTGGCGCGACGTTTCCTGACCAGTTCGTGGAGTTGCTCCAGAGCCGGTTTGCGCCGCCGCCGTCCCAACTGGGAGCGACGAGCTGCGGTTCAAGCGCGGTCACGGTCAAAATGACGTCATTTCCACTCCCGCCGACGTAGGAAACCTTATAAGTCACGCCATCAATCTTGGGCGTCGAGCCTTCGTTATAAAATATGAACTGGCCCGTGATCGCCGAAGCCGTGGTGTTGGTCAGAATCACAAACACCTTGCCAATCGCTGGCTCAAAAGCCGGATCGCGCACCACGCTTAAAGTCGCGTTGCTGAGATTGATGGATCCCGAACAGCGCAGTTGATCGTATTCTGTTCCGAGAGTGTTCCCGTTTAATTGAATGATGAGCTTGGTATCTGGGTTCAATGTAGTAGCGCCGGTCACTTTCAAAATCCCGCGCCCATTATCGCCTGGAGTAATGTTGTGGAAGTTCGCGCCGGCCAAACCGGTCAATCGACCGACTGTGCCAGTGCCGGCAAGTGTCGCGCCGACATTCAAAGTGACATTTGAAACCACGCTTCCGTTGACTACAAAAGTGCCAGCGTTCACTGTCGTTTCACCTTGGTAGGTGTTTGTCCCGTTAAGTCGCAGAGTTCCAGAATTTGTTTTGATGAGTTGCGATGCTGTTCCTGTTCCACTGATGTTTCCAGAAACCGTCATGCTGCCGACCACCGCGAACGTCGCCACGTTTCCAAACAAATCGATATTTCCCGAATTGGTAAAAGTGGAGGTTGCGCTGACAAAAAAACCGGAACTTCGAAGCAGACGCAAATCTAGCGCCAGATCTGGAGGAAAAATAGTGGTGACATTGACTGCATTGGTCAGGTCCACCGTGTTGCCGCTCAAGGTGTAGGCAGACGAAATATTAATGGTGCCAAAGTCCGTGTTGGCGACGAAATTATTAGTGAGATCCAGTTTCGATTGGCCCGACGGAAAGGTCAAAGTATCCCCCGCGACCGGCGCGACATCTCCCACCCAATTGGCGGCTGTGGCCCAGTTGTTTCCAATGCCGCCACCATCCCACGTTCGTTCGACCGCCATGAGCTTGGCGCCAGAGAGAAAGGTTAATACGAGCAGTGCGCCAGTGGAAAAAGAGCCTTTGGAGAGCCGGAGCAGGTATGAACGCATCCCCCGCTTATACTTTAATCAGTCCTCCCCTAAACAGGTTTAATTCGATTTTTTTGAAAGGCTCACAATTCCGTCTCAGCGTTAGCAAATGCGACCACTCTGCATCCGATAAACAGCAAAATTTGTTCATCCTGAAGCTTCTTCCAAAAGGTGGTAGCGGCGTCTCGGCAGAGCGCCGTAGTCGCTGGAAATGGGTAGGAAGCGACGTTCTGCCGAGCCGCCGCTACCACCAAACACGTTGCAAAGGTCTCACCCTATCATTTCCACGATCGCTTCCGTCCCGCTGTGCCCAATGATTTTCACCTTTTGGCCTTTGTTGACCAGGTCACCTTGAGAAATTACGTCGAGAATTTCCTCGCCAAACTTGGCCTTGCCGCCGGGACGCAACTGGGAAATTGCCACGCCGATTTGTCCCACGCGCGACGCTTGTTTTTGGCTTTGTTGGAGATCCGATTTCACACCGCTGGCGGTCAGCGAAACCAGCGCGCCGTAAAGCGGAGTTTTCGGAAAATAACGCATCAACAAAACAGCTAGGATTCCGGACACGACTAATGCGAATCCAACTTCCTGCAAGGGCCCGCGTAATTGCGGCATCGTTGGAATTGTCGGGGCGCCGGGATAAATGTCCACCATTGCCATGACGAGCGAGATCAAAATTAAAACAGCTCCGATTAATCCCGGTAAAATAGTTCCCGGATGGACGAACATTTCGGACGCAACCAAAATAACGCCGATGATGAAGACCACGATCCAGCCCGCGCCCGACAATCCAGCGACGTAGCCGCCCAAAAAATAAATTGCAAATGCGGTGATGCCGACAATTCCGGGCAAACCGAACCCGGGCGTTTTGAATTCGATGTAGCAGCCGATCACGCCGATAATGAGCAAGAGCGGGCTGATGGCGTTGATCCAAGTGCCAATTTTTTCGGCGCCAGTCGGAGAAATTTTTGTGATGGCGGCGTTGCTGAGGTTTAGTTTTTTTATGAGTGCATCGAGCGATTCAACGGTTCCGCTGGAGAGCAAAGGTTTGGGCGGCGTGCCGTATTCCTGGCGCGCTTCCTGATCGGTCAACGTGAGGATTTGCCCTTTTTCATTGAGAATTTTATCGCCGATTTTCAGTTCCTTGGTTTTTTTCACCATCGCATCCGCGACCTCAACGTTGTGGCCGTTTTTTTCCGCATTGGCGCGCACCAGCGCACTGACGGCCGAGCTCATTTTTGCCTCGACCGTGTCGGGCATCGCCTCGACGCCGCCTCCACCGGGCGACATCATAATCGGCGCGGCGGCGCCAATCACACTTTGCGGAGCCATGTAAATTTTTTGCGTGGCAAACGAAATAAATGCGCCTGCTGAAAATGCTTTCCGGTTCACGTAAGTCACCGTCTTGCCTTTGAACTGATTTAAAATTTCAATGATTTCTTCGGTGACATCGATGCGTCCGCCGTTCGTATCCATGTCGATAATCAACACATCCGCTTTGGCTTCCATCGCTTCTTTCACGCCGCGACGAATCAAATAAACCAGTGGAGGCATGATGTCGTCGCGGATGGGAATGACATAAACTTTTTGCGCCGCCTTTTCCGTTGCGGCAAAGGAGAGCAAGGCCTGCCCAATCCCGAGACAGAACAGGAATAAGAGTAGCCAGCGTTTCATAAAAAAACCGTAGGACATTTCTCCCAGGCAGGCAAGGGAGAGAACCCGAAAACGGTTTGATTTAAACCCTCGCCATTCAAAAGATTAAACGGGAGTTGATTTGACGAGCGTCATCGGCGGTTTCTGACAGGTGTCCCAAAATTTGAAAAGGAGTTCGAGAGTTTCTTCCCAGGTTTTGGGATCATTCGGCTTTTTTAAATAACAATTCGCACCCAGTTCGTAGGCTTTGACGACGTCGCTTTCCACCATTGAAGAAGTCCAAACGATGGATGGAATGATCGAGCAATGCGGATGGGATTGCATCCATTCCAATACGTCGAAGCCGTTCTTGCGGGGCATTTTGAGGTCAGTGATCAGGACGCTGGGAAAAGGATAATTTTCGCGGTCGGCATACTTACCTTCACCACCGAGGTAATGAATGGCTTCTTCGCCGTCAGGAACCAGCTGCAATGGTTCTGTAATTCCAAGTTTTTTTATGGTGCGGCTGAAAAAATGCGCGTCATTTTCATCGTCCTCGGCGATGAGAATGGTCGGTTTGAAATTCCACATAAAAGATTATCCCTTAGCCGCACCCAACGAGCAACCCGCCCCGCCAACTCAGTTCTTCCGCCACAACCCGACATTATTCCTTCGGCAAATCAAATTCCAAAATGGTTTCGGAATCTATCTTGGGCGACACCATTTTCATTCGGCGCAATTGCCACTGGCCATTGACCTTTTTGAAACTGCTGTTGCCCAGCGAAAATTCTTTGATCAATTTATTTTGACGATCGTAGCCTTCGGCGATGAGCAACCCGCCGCTGTCCTTGTCGATAAACGATTTCACCCGCACCACTTTGGGCGCGTCGGGATTTCGGCTTTCCAAAACGTAACAGGCCTGGCCCAAGCGCATTTCACCTTTGAGTTTTTGTTGCTGCGGCCAGAGCAGAAAATCAAAGCCGAGTTCGCTCAACCAAAAATCGGAGCCAGCCAGAGGAATGGCCGCGTCGCTGGATGAGAGCAGGGTCGCCTGGGGCAATGGAGAATTGGAGGTTGCGGCGCGCGCATAAAAATATTGATTCGGTGCATTGGGCGAACGAATCACCACCAATTTTTCCGCACCGCCGTTGGTGGTGGCGTGAGTTTGATAGATGACTTTCCAGGAATCTCCATTGGTGACAATGTTGCAGACGACGGGAATTTCGCGGATCCGATTTCCGGAATCGATTTTCAACACGCCGGAGATTTCTGAGTTTCCTTGCGGTTGCATGGAGCGGAGTTCGGCGACGATTTCATGGCCGGTGGCGGGTTCATTGGGTGATTGGCCCAAGGCAAGGGTCGCTGAGAAAAATGCGACGCTGAAAAAGCCACGGATAAAGTTCATGCGGGTCGTAAAGCTAATGGAATGAGTTCGGCAATATTTTTTACGAAATCGACCTTCATTTTGCTGCGCACTTCGATGGGAACCTCCAGCCAGTCATTTCGATTTTGATCGGGTAAAATGACTTGCTTCAATCCGGAACGCGACGCCGCCAAAACTTTTTCTTTGATGCCGCCCACGCGCAGGACGCG
>JBKJOZ010000165.1:0-3544 GCA_046595315.1 Limisphaerales bacterium | reverse complement strand
ATAAGTCGTGCGAGTGGACCAAGGAATTTCCAAAGGCGGCGATCCCACGGCGCGAAGGTCCATGTTGATTTCCGATCCTCCGATTTCCGCCAAGAGTGCCTGACCAGGAGTCGGGCTTCCGGTAATTAATCCAATTGCACCGCGACCACCGCAGCAATTCGAATGAAAACTGATGTGAATTCGATCATGAAAACCTCCCGCAGTTTCGCGATTCATTTCGGCGGACATTTTAGGCGGCGCAGACCAACTATCCTGTTCGTCGTTCCCGGTGCTTTCGTAAAGAGAAGTGGATTGACCCTGAGCCAGATTAGCTTTGACCCAGTAACGCATGCTTTCGTCCTCGCGCGGATAGCCGGAAACGCCACCGCCCTGATCGACCGTGCCCATTCCGTTCCCAAATCGGATTGCATCGGCGATAACGACTGTCCCAGTGGGCGTGCCGCGCAAATTACTGATGATGACTGAACCAACCGCCGGATTTGAACCCGCGTTAAAATAATATTCGCCCAAATAAATCCAGCCGTTGCCGACCATGTGGTGCGGAATTCGAACCTGCGATTCTCCGCCCGTGTGCCGAATCCGATACAATTGATTCCCGCGATCCGATCCGCTCAGCGTCCAGCAATAAACCGGATAATATCCGGCGACAGGAATATTTGGCGTGTAAGTGGCCGTGGCGGTTTCACTCGCTGCAATTGAAGCAAAGCGATACGGAACGTCGCCGAGACTACCCCAAAAAATTGTAGAACCGCTGTTCGACCAAGTTCCGGCAAACGTCACCGCTGCGTCGTCATTGTCCAGAATCACCTCATTGGTTTGATGGCCGAGTGGTCGCATCGAAACCACCGTCGCACCTGCATTAAAACAATATGCCGCAAAGAAATTTAACTGATCGAGATTGCCGTAGTCCTCGTTCATTTCATTACCAACGCCGCGTTGCAATCGCCATGAGGTCGGGTCAAACGTCCACCCGTGCCCGCTATTCATAAAAACAATTTTTCCGGTCAAAGCTCCTGGCGTTTGTTGCGCGGAGGAAGCGGTATTTCCGAAAGCATTTTCAACGGTTGTTGAACCAAAAAATTGCGACGGCGCTTTTTTCGACTCGGCAGCATCAGGCGATAAAATCGCTTTCACATCCTCGACCGGCCCGAGGCGATCTTCGTGTTCATTTTCCCAAACTTGAGCCAACGCAAATTGATTTGTCGTGGCCCAGCAGAGGAACACCGAAGTCAAAAATCGTCGAAAGACAATGCCACACATAAATTTAAAAAAGAGATTACGCCCAATCTTACTTGAATTTCACCTTCACTCAAGCTGTTTAGGGCACTTGAGCCGTGGACTGTGCGCTCGACAAATTGCTTTTTCCCATCCAAAAATTTCGCATGAATTCCATCACTCGCCGCCATTTTCTCAAACAGGGTTCGGTTGCCGCTGCCGCCCTCAGTTTTTCTGCGCGCTCCTGGTCGCAAGTCGCTGGAGCTAATGACGACATCCGCATCGGCATCATTGGATTGGGTGGTCGCGGCGACACGCATATTCAGGAATTTAAAAACATGAAGGGCGCTCGCATCACCGCGCTCTGCGACGTGGACAAAGACCATCTTGACCGTGAAGTCGGCAAATTCAAAGCAGCGGGCAAGGAGGTCGAAGGTTACACCGACCTCCGCAAACTCCTCGCGAGCAAAAATGTCGATGCCATTTCCATCGCTACTCCGAACCATTGGCACGCCCTCGCCTCGATCTGGGGAATGCAAGCGGGCAAAGATGTTTACGTCGAGAAACCCGTGTCGCACAACATTTCAGAGGGACGCAAAATGGTTGAAGCCGCCCGCAAATATAGAAAAATTGTGCAGACCGGAACCCAAGCGCGCTCCAGTTCCGCCATTCGCGAAGCCGTCGAATGGGTCAAAGCGGGCCATCTCGGAAAAATAAAAATCGCTCGTGGCTTATGCTATAAACCGCGACCCAGCATCGGAAAAGTTTCCGAAGCGCAAAAAATTCCTGCATCCATCGATTACGACTTGTGGTGCGGCCCTGCCCCACTCACGCCGCCCCATCATAACAATCCAAAGTTTGGTCCCGTTCACTATGATTGGCATTGGTTCTGGGACTACGGGAATGGCGATCTCGGCAATCAAGGCGCGCATCAAATGGATGTGGCGCGCTGGTTTCTCGGAGAAAAAAATCTTTCCCCACGCGTTTTCGCCGTCGGCGGGCGACTCGGCTACGAGGATGACGGCCAGACGCCCAACACCATGATGATTTTTCACGATTATGAAAAAGCGCCTTTGATTTTTGAAGTGCGCGGCTTGCCCGAAAAATCCGGCTCCAAGGGCATGGACAAATACAAAGGCGGATCCATTGGCGTCGTCATTGAATGCGAAAACGGCCACGCCCTAGTCACGAGCAATTACAAACAAGCGGCGGCCTTCGACAACGATTCGCGCGAGATAAAAAAATTTGAAGGGGAAGAAAATCATTTCGAAAATTTTATCAAAGCCGTGCGCAGCCGAAAAGAAAGCGACCTCAACGCCGACATTTTGGAAGGCCACATTTCTGCCGGACTTTGTCACATGGGAAACATTTCTTACCGCGTGGGCAAACAATCGAAGCCGGAAGAGATTCGCGCCGCGATCAAATCCGACAAAGGCGCGATCGAAACCTTCGAGCGCATGGCCTCGCACCTCGACGCCAACGGAGTCGATTTGGAGAAAACTAAAGCCACCCTCGGAGCAGTGCTGATGATGGATACAAAATCAGAAAAATTTAAGAACAACTCCGCCGCGAACAAATTGCTGACCCGCGATTATCGCAAACCGTTTGTGGTGCCGAATAAAGTTTAGAGCAGATATTTTGACAGAATTGAAAAAAGGCGGGGCGTGTCCCAACGAATTTTTTAAATTCTATTGATTCTTCCGGCAAAAGATCCGACCACTCGCCATCCGTCACCGTAAAAAATCATGAACCAAAAAAACACCTTCCTCTCGATCCTTGCGCTGGTGATTGCAACCGTCTCCAGCTTTGCCCAAACTAATTTTTTCCCCATCATGGCGTGGAACCATGCGCCCAACGATCCGGCCGTCCTCAAAAAAATGCGCGACTGTGGTCTCACCGTCGCGGGGTTTGTTTATCCGAGCACACTCGATGCGTGTCAGGCGGCTGGATTGAAGGGAATCGTCAGCGATGCGCGCGCGGGTGGTTATGATTGGAATAGCGTCGATGAAAAAATCGTCCACTCCAATATCACGAGTCTCATCACCGAAGTGGGAAATCATCCCGCCGTTTACGGTTATTACCTTCGTGATGAACCGCCGAGCGCATTTTTTCCGGGCCTTGCCAAAGTCGCGGCGCAAATCCACGAACTCGCGCCAGACAAATGGGCCTACATGAATCTATTTCCCAACTACGCGGAGCCATGGCAACTCGGCGCTTCCAACTACACCGAATATCTCGAAAAATTTATCGCCACCTGCAAGCCGACGGTCCTGAGCTACGACAATTATTCGCTGATGGACGATGGCAGTTTGCGCGACGGTTATTGGGC
>JBKJOZ010000132.1:0-4610 GCA_046595315.1 Limisphaerales bacterium | reverse complement strand
TACAACGTTCCACGCGAGAAGTTTGACGACGCGTTACTGAACGCAGCGCGAAAAGCGGGTGCGAAAATTTTTGAATCCATCGCAAATGTGGAACGCATTGGCGAAACGAATCGGGTGCAGCTGACACGAGAAACACTGGACGCAACCGATGGATTTTTCACGCAATCACCGGACTTGATCGTGGACGCCACGGGCCGTGTGCGCCTGTTGCCAAATATTTTAGGAATTCCGAGTCGCGAAGGTGCGCGCAAAGACACTGCGCTGTTCGCACACGTGGATAAAACGCATCTTGATCACGTGGGTCACGTTCACACCACACGACTCGATCACGGCTGGAGTTGGCGGATTCCGCTGCCAGGGCGCGTGTCGCTCGGGATGGTGATCGGCGCGGAACATTTGCCCAAATTCGGCGCTACGAAAGAGGAGCGCTACGACAACTTGTTGAAACAGGATTCGGAGTTGCGCAAGGTCGCCATCGACTCAAAACGAATTTCGCCAGTGATGGAATATACGAATTACCAACTCATTTCCGAATGCGTCGTTGGCGATGGCTGGGCGTTGGTCGGCGACACGGCGGGTTTTATCGATCCAGTATTTTCGAGCGGATTATTTTTAGGAATGCAGGGCGCGTTTTTATTGGCTGAAGCGATTCGTTCTGGAACGCCCGAAGCGTTTCAAAAGTATCAAACCGAGATGCATCATCATCTGGAAACGTGGCAGGAAATTATCAGTTATTATTACGACGGTCGGCTGTTCACGTGTTTCAAAGTCGGACAAATGTTGCGCGACACACTGCTCGTTAAACTGACTTTCTCGCACATGGAAAAACATCTCGGTCGCATCTTTAGCGGTGCTGCTTCGACGTCGCCTTACAGTGTTGGACTTCTGCGCTTCGCCATGAAATACGGGATGAAGGATCAAGATCCGAAGCAGTTGGCGATTCGATAAGATCTCTGAAACCTCAATCAATCACACGCCCTTGGAAGCTATAAATCATCAAAAAAATCGCGAGTTTTTAGCTGCGGTGCGTCGAGACATTTCCGAGGCCGAACGATTGCTTAAAACAGACCCGCAGTTTTTACATTATCGCTCAAGTATAGGCGAAACACCTTTCCATTATCTCATTGTAGAAAGCGACATCGAAAGAGCGGCGAAGCTTTTGGAGTGGGGTTCGGACATCAATACGCAGGACGAGTTTGGAGGAACCCCCTTAATAAGTGCAGTCACACTTGGCGATTTGAATGTGGTGAAGTGGTTAACGCAACGTGGAGCCAGTTTGGAACCAAAGAATGTCAATGCTGAAACCGCTCTCGCTACCGCCACATCAAACGAGAGGGCGAGCGTTTTTCAATTTCTCATTTCATTGCCGCGAAAGCAGCCGATCGATTTTTATTACGACGACCTCACCGCACACCAGATTTTCGAGGATAAGGAACTTGTTATGAGATCGCATTTGATACGCTTAGGATTAACTGAAAGATTCCCCTGATCGCGTATTAAACCTTGCGAGAAATATCTAGGCCTTCCGACATTTCAACAACGTATGGTAAAGCCCGACTTGATCGCGGTCTTCAATCACCTTCAATCCGCTTTCGGCGATGCAGCGCATGAAATCGGATGAGTGATACATCTGGCTGTTGCCGTTCGCGATGCAGGTGAAGTAGAGCGAAGTCTGTTGCAGACAAAACGCGGCGGCTTCGTTCGGTTGGCGATCCCAAAACAATTCCAAAATGTAGAGGGTGCTGTTTGCGTTCATCGCGTCGGCGGCGCGGCGCAAGATAGAGACGATTTCTTTTTCGGAAAAACAATCGAGGAATTGGCTCATCCAAATTGCATCGTGATCTTTCGGCAACGGTTTTGATTCATCCAACAAATCGGTCGCGAAGAAATCGATTCGCGTTTCCAATTTGTTTTTAGAAACGTTTTCCTGGGCGAGTTTTAATTGTTGCGGCAAATCGGCGATGGTGATTTTTACGTCGGCGTCAAACTTCGCGCAGGCCATCGCCCATTTGCCGGTGTTACCGCCGACGTCGAGCAAGCGTTTCGGTTTGTCGGCGAAAACTAATGGCAGCGCAGCGGGAAATGCGGCGTCGGAATAAAAATGATCGAACGCCAGCCAACTGTCGCGTGCGTGCGTCGGCAGCGAGGAAAGTCCTTCGTAAAATGTTTTCCAATCGCCCAGCGTTTTCAGTCCGACGGGTTTTCCTTCTTCGATGGATTTATCGAGATCGAATAAACCGCGATAACAAATGTCGTGGACAACATCCATGTTGATGCGCGTCATTTCATCGCGAAACATGAAGAAGCCAAGTTTCGTGACGGTGAATCGTTCTTCGTTCAGACAAAACAATCCGATGCCCAAACCGGATTCCATCAGCACTTTAATTCCGTAACGCGGCAGCGAAATTTTTGCGGCGACATCGTTCAGCGTCATTCCAGTTGCGCCACTTTTTTGAACGAGCTCCAAAATGCCGGAATCGCGGAGGATGCGAGCGGCTTGAAATGTCACCGGCGCGAAAGCAATTCGTTGCGCTTCAACTTTGGCGTCGTAAGCGCTCTTGGTGTCTTCTTGGAAAAAATTCATACAGATGCAGCTTCGCGTTGTTTTTTTCCGCGAACAATTTTAGCGAGAATCGGCAGCGCTCGTTCGGGTTGCGAGACGTAGGGATTCGAGTTGTCCCAAACGTAACCAGCGAGCACGGAGCAAACTTGTTGCATGATGTCGCGGTTTGCTTGTGACGCGAAAATAATGTCGGGCAAAGTCTCGTCGTACCAAGCGGTGACGTAGGCGCGAAATGTGTTGATGCCTTGCATGACGTAATCGGTGTAGTCGCTGTCCCAATTGACCGCCTCGTCGCGCAATTCGCGCGTGATTACTTTCGCGGCGCGATTCGCCGAAGCGATGGCGAGCGTCACGCCTGAACTAAAAATCGGATCGAGAAATTCCGTGGAATTTCCGGCGAGTGCAAAATGCGGTCCGTGAAGTTTTTTCACGCCACACGCAAACGCGGTGATGCGTTGCGCAGGAAACACAAATTGCATTTCGCTCAAACGCGCCGCGACATTCGGATCGGCCATCAAGATGGCGCGAAGTTGTTCATCAGAATTGCCGGAATAACGTTTGAAAAATTCCGGCGTGCCGACAACGCCGACACTCGTTTTGCCGTTGGAAAATGGAATGATCCAAACCCACGCGCCTTCGGGATGGATGCACGCCCAAATTTTTCCTTCCTCGCGATCAAGTGGGCGTTTGTCGCCCGTGACGTGGGTGAAAAGTGATTCGCGAATTGGAAAATTACTGGGCTTTTCCAGGTCCAACAAACGCGGCAACACGCGACCGTATCCGCTGCAATCTAAAACAAAGCGCGCGGAAATTTTGCGCGTGGTTTTGTCGGGTTGTTCGATGGTGACGTTCGCGCCGTGTTCGTGAAAATCGACTGCGGTGACGCCGTGATTGTAGAGAATTTCCACACCGCGCGTGGCGACCGTGTCGGCCATCGCTTTGTCAAAATCGGAGCGCGTCACTTGGAACGTGTATTTCCATCCGTCGGTAAATTGATTTGAAAAATCGAAGTTGCAGATTTCTTCGCCACGCCGAAAAACCGCGCCGCATTTTCGCATGGATCCCTGCGCCTCGACCGCGTCTAGCAAGTCGGCTTCTTTCAACATGTCCATGCAGGACGGAATTAAACTTTCGCCAATGACAAAGCGCGGAAAAATTTGTTTCTCGACGACGAGCAACTTGAAGCCCTCTTTCTGCAGCATGGACGCGGCGCAGGAGCCAGCCGGGCCGGCGCCGATGATCAAAACGTCGATGTCAGCCTTCATGGGTTTCAGTGTGCGTGCCGGTAGTCAGAACAAAAGCGCCAGAGGACTGGCGCACTCCAAGACGCTTCGCGCAACTCCGTGCCAGCTCGAAATTCGCGCGAGCGTCTTGGAGTGCGGCGGTCCTCCGCCGCTTTAAATCGCATCAGTGGCAACCTCGATTTCAAATCACAGCCTCCAGACAATGTTGTTGCGCTTCTTCGGATTGCAGCAAATTTGTGACGTGCGTGATGTCTTCGTTCAATGGGCGATCATTTTCCAGTTTCGGCGAAATGCCGCGCACGAGTTCGTAAAATTTCCGGTAATCCGCGCCGAGACATTTTTCCGCGCCACGGGTGTCGGCGGCTTGCATGAGCGTGATGGTTTCGATGGCGAGAATTTTCCAACTTAAATTCAACGCGGTGCGCGTCATTTTCGCGGCGATGCAACCCATGCTGACGACGTCCTGATTGTTGGCGTTCGTGGAAATGGTCTGGATTGATGCGGCGGTGCCGAGCAAGCGCGCTTCGGCGGCGAGCGATGTCGCGAGCAATTGCGCGCCGGACAAACCGGAATTCAAACCGGGCGCGCCGCCAGACAACATCGGCGGAAGTCCGCGGCTGTAACGCCAATTGACGAGCCGCTCGATTTGCCGCTCGGCGAGCAACGCCATTTTGATCAAACCGATGCGCTGATAATCGCTGACCATCGCGATTTGTTGGCCGTAAAAATTTCCACCGTGAATGACCATTTCGCTGTCGGGAAAAATCAGCGGATTGTCGGTGCTGGCGTTGAGTTCGCGCGTG
>JBKJOZ010000064.1:0-17237 GCA_046595315.1 Limisphaerales bacterium | reverse complement strand
AATTCTCAAGCCCGGCGGACAACTGTTCATGCTCGATTTGCTCCAGCATAATTTTGAAAAAGCCCGCGAACTTTACGGCGACCGTTGGCTCGGATTCGCCGAGGGAGATTTGCATCGTTGGCTCGAAGACGCTGGCTACAAAAAAATTGAAATCAGCATTGTCGCGAGTGAGGAACAGCCGCCGCATTTCCAAACCATTCTGGCTGGTGGAACGAAATAATTAGAATGAGTTTTGAGTTTTAAGTTGCCGAATCCACCACTCAAAATTTAAAACTTACTCATGACATCTGCCATTATCGTCGCCGCGGGAAAAGGGACGCGCATGGGCGCGAACATTAACAAACTTTTTCTCGAACTCGCTGGTCGCCCGGTCGTGGCGCACACTTGGCAGCGATTCAACGACGCGAGCTGCATCGACGAAATTATTTTGGTCGTGCGCGATGGAATGCAAAACGCTTTTGTGGAAATGGCGACGGAGTTTGGTTTCAACAAAAATTATCGTTTCGCACTTGGCGGAAAAGAGCGGCAAGACTCCGTTTGGAGCGGGCTGGAACAATTATCTGCGGACGCAGAAATCGTGGCGATTCAGGATGGCGCGCGACCGGCCACCGACTTGACCGTGATCGAAGCAACCGTTTCGGCTGCTCGCGAAATGGGCGCAGCTGTCGCGGCCCAACGCGTGACCGACACGATTAAAGAATCGAAAAATGGCGAAACCATTTCGCGTCATTTGGAGCGAAAAGAACTTTGGGCCGTGCAAACGCCGCAGACCTTTCGCGTCGAAGTGATTCGCCGCGCGTTGACGGCGGTTCGCGATCAAAAATTATTTGTCACTGACGATACCGCCGCTTGTGAATTAATTGGCCAACCGGTGAAACTCGTCGAAAGCGCAACCCCGAATCCGAAAGTGACCGTTGCCGCAGATTTGGATTACATCGAATCGCTTCTAAAAAAATCCTGATATTAGTTGGTCGAAATGCGTTCTTTTTTAAAAACATTCTGACGCAACTTGCCAATCCGTCTCCTGCGATTTAACCTCTGCTGCATTCAAATGATGAAACGACGTTTTATTTACGGGGTTTTGGGATTTGTTCTGGGAGTCAACCTTCTGATCGGAGCGCAGATTTATGTCTATTCCGCCCAAGCCGCCGGAAAAGATGATCCATACGAAAATTATCGCCTCCTTTCCGACGTCTTAGAAAAAGTGCGCGGCGAATATGTCGATGGCGACAAACTTTCCTATCAGGAATTAATCCACGGCGCGCTCAAGGGAATGTTGAGCACACTCGATCCCCACAGCGAGTTCATGGACAAATCGAAATTTGAGGAGTTGAAAAAAGATACGCAGGGAGAATTCGGTGGCGTCGGCGTGGTAATTTCCTTGAGCAAAGAAAAAACTTTGACCGTCATTGCGCCCATGGAAGATACGCCCGGATTTCGCGCTGGCATTTTGTCGGGCGATCGCATCATGAAAATTGATGGAAAAAGCACGGAAAGATTCGGTTTGGAAGATGCAGTGAAACGATTGCGTGGTGAACCAGGAACTCAAGTTGTCCTGACCGTGCTGCGACCTACGACGGGCGAAGTGACCGATCACAAACTTAATCGCGCCATTATCAAGGTGGATACGGTCAAAGATTTGAACAGCAAACGAGAATTTCCACTCGGAGAAAACAACATCGGCTATGTTCGATTAACCCAATTCGGCGAAAAAACTTCCAGCGATTTGGAGAAGGCACTGAAAAAACTTGAAGGCCAGGGAATGAAGGCTCTGATTCTGGATTTGCGCGGGAACCCGGGCGGATTGCTGGATCAAGCTGGCCAAGTTTGCGAAAAATTTTTGCCGCGCGGTCAGTTGGTTGTTTCGACTGAAGGGCGTGGCACCTCTCAAAAGTCCGAATATCGCGCCAATGGTCATAACAAACATGCGAACCTTCCGATGGTGGTGCTGGTCAATGGTGGGAGTGCGAGCGCATCGGAAATCGTGGCAGGCTGTTTGCAAGATTTGCAACCGATCACCAAAGCCATTGTCGTAGGCGAACAAACTTTCGGCAAAGGGTCCGTGCAAAGTATTTTACCGTTGCCAGATGGTTCAGCCCTGCGGTTGACCACAGCGAAATATTACACGCCAAGCCACAAAGTGATTCATGAGCGCGGCATCACTCCAGATATCCTCGTCTCAATGACCGAAGAGCAGGAAGCGGATTTATTTCGTAAGCGCGTCCCCGGCGGACTTGAATCGTTGGAAGAAAAAGACCGCGAACGAGTGGAAAATGCGCGCGACCCGCAATTGGATCGTTCGATTGATTTGCTTAAAGGAATCATGCTTTACACCCAACGCAGTCAACCGACCGCGAAGGTGGCGACGAAAAATTAGATCCCCTTGGTGCAGCGATTTCTTAAAATTCTATTGCAGTAGGCTGAAAAATCGCCGACTGTCTCCCGCACAAAACTCTCCTTATTCATGGCTATGAAAAAATTGTTCCTGATCTCTCTTGCGTCGACCATTTTCGCATTCAGTCACCGCGCTCAAGCGCAGGTGTTGTTCACCGAAAACTTCGATAGCTATGCGGATCAAGCGGCTTTGGATGCAGTGTGGCCTCCTGTCAATGTTAGCTCAAATATTACGCTGACAGTAACGAATCGCTCCACCTCAGGCGCAAATTCGGTTTATCAAGGGGCGGCTTCGCAGTCGAGTTACCATGGGGCGTCGTTTTCATTAGCGGGCACCAATTTATATTACCGATTTAATTTTTATGACGCCAATGCGGATAATTCAGCGCGGTCTTACGGGAGGCTTGAATCTCGAGCGGGCACTGACTATTCGGGTGCTTTAAGCCAGCAATTATCGCTGGGACGTTACAACAACATTACCAGCAGCACTAAATATTATGGGAGAGCATCGAGTGCCACTAGCGCTGTGTATGCCAATGGAGCGACAAATGTTACTTCCACTTGGTTTCAACTCGCGGGGGCGGCAAACGTAAAAGTCGGCTGGCATTTGGCTGAAGTTGTGGGTGCGCCTGACCCCGCCAATCCAACCACAAAAACAATCATGAAATATTATGTGGACGGTGTTTTGGGCGGTTCCGTCGCAAACCTTAATAACCTCACCTACAATTGGTCTGTCTTAGGATCGGGAATTTCGCAAGCTGGCAAAGAAATGTGGTATGACGATGTGACCGTCGAAGCGCTGCTGCAGGAGATTGCAATCACAACACAGCCTGTCGGCCAATCGGTGAATGCAGGGGCTAATGCAACATTTACTGTCGAAGCCACCAACCTTGTTGCAAACGTCGTCGCGACCAATGCCCTCAAATATCAATGGCAATTTGGCGGGACTAATATTTCTGGAGCGACGACAAATAATTACACGCGCGTGAACGCTCAGCAGACCACGGCGGGTAATTACACTGTGATTATTTCCGATTATTACGGGCGTCTATCCGTCACCAGTGGAGTTGCAACATTAACGGTGACTGATGTCGGTCCATCAATTACGGCTCAACCGCAAAGCGTAACGACCAACGCGGGAACCAGCGTAACCTTTACCGTGAACAGCATCGGCACTGATCCGCGCGCATACCAATGGACATTGCGCGGAACCAATATTCCATCGGCAACTAAATCGACCTATACCCGCGCTAATGTTCAGCAAGCAGATGCGGCAAATTATGCCGTTTCTATCAGCAACTCATTCACGGTCGTAACGAGCGTTGACGCCAGTTTGAGTGTCATCGATACCTTACCCATTATCACCGTTCAACCTGCGACGAACCGCACTGTTTGCGCAGGATCGAACGTGCTTTTCAGCGTGACAACGACGGGAAAAGATCCCCGCGTCTATCAATGGCAACAGGATGGGTCAAATATTTCAGGAGCGACCGCCTCTACTTTCACTCGGACGAGCGCTCAGACCAACCACTCGGGAATTTACACGGTTACAATTACCAACAGCCTTGGTTCGGTTACCAGTTCCAACTCGGTATTGCTTGTCACCAATTCTCTTCCAATTATCACGACTCAGCCCACCGCGAACCGCACGGTTGCCGCAGGATCAAACGTGGTATTTACCGTTACTACGCTGGGAACAGATCCGCGCGGTTATCAATGGCAATTTGGGGGAGTCGATATTGCAGGCGCCACCAAAACCACTTACACGCGGAGCAATGCCCAACCTGGCGATTCGGGCAATTATAGCGTCATCATTACAAACGCCTTTGGTTCCGTCACCAGTTCCAGTACGAATGGTATTTTGACTGTAACAAATACACCCATTTTGATTTACACCCAGCCCAAGAGCCAAACCAATGGCGCGGGTGCGAACATCACGTTCACCGTCGCTGCCTACGGCAATGATCCTCGTTTTTACCAATGGCAATTCAACGCTTCCGACATCTCCGGAGCGACTGGAACAAGCTTAATTCGCACTAACGTGCAACCCTTGGTTGACGAAGGTGTCTATCGAGTCGTGATTTCAAATTCGTTGTCCCCATCCGGAGTGACAAGCGTGGATGCGACTCTTGTTGTCACCAATCGCGCGCCAGTTATTAACACCCAACCAAAGAGCGCTACAAATAACGTTGGCACCAGTGTGACTTTCAGTGTGGTGGCCGTTGGAACAATTCCGTTAAATTATCAATGGAGCTTTAACGGTTCGCCCATCAGCGCGGCGACAAACACCGGTTACACGAACAGCAACGTCCAGGCTGGCGATGCAGGGAATTACACGGTGGATGTCTCTAATTCCATTGGAACCAATACCAGCTCGACTGCAGTTCTCACCGTCATCGTTCCAGTGACCGCTGCCCCGGTAGTTCAACCGCCAGTCGGTGCAGGCACGACAAACGTTATTGTTTCATGGAGTTCAGTGAGTGGCGGCACCTACCGTGTCCAATACAATCCTAATCTCAATACAACTAACTGGGTGGACATTGCTGATGTCGTAGCGAGCGGCGCTATCTCCTCAATTACGAATAATCCCGGAATCGCTGACCAACGTTATTATCGCGTCATCTTGTTGCCGTAATAAATAGTTGTTTCTGTAGTCGTTTGGCTCAACAAGTAAAGGCATGTCAACCGTGCCTTTGCTTCGTCTCGATCGGGTCGCCAAATCTTATGACTCGGGCGCAGGAGCCATTCGTATTCTCGACACCATTTCACTGGAGATTCTTTCAGGCGAATCCGTGGCGATCATTGGCCCGTCGGGCTCTGGCAAAAGCACCCTGCTCAACCTCATCGGAACACTCGACAAACCGACCAGTGGAAAAGTTTTTTTAGAGGGCGACGACCTCAGCGCGCATTCCGATGAAAAGCTCGCTGAGATTCGCAACCTACGCATTGGATTTATTTTTCAATCCCATCATTTGCTGCCGCAATGCAGTGTGTTGGAAAATGTTTTGGTCCCAACGCTGGCCGCCAAAGATAAATTGTTGCGTGATGGAGCCGCAGAGCGTGGGATTCAATTACTAAAACGCGTCGGTCTCGGTGAACGCCTCACGCATCGACCCGGACAACTTTCTGGCGGAGAACGTCAACGCGTCGCGGTGGTGCGTGCGCTGATCAATCGGCCAAAACTTTTATTGGCTGACGAACCCACTGGATCATTGGATAGAACTTCCTCGCAACAACTCACCCAACTTTTGACTGAGCTGAATCGCGAAGAAAACGTCACGCTCATCCTCGTCACCCACGCCCTCGACCTCGCGGAAAAGATGCAGCGCCAACTCGAATTACGAGATGGCCGGCTAATCAACTGACTAGTTTGGACGGCGTTGTTGCACCGCTCAAAATGCAAGGCGGCAGATTTGCTCTACCAGCAGTTTTATCGAATCCCGAGCAACTCCACTTCGAAGATCAACGTTGAGTTTGGCGGAATTGCGCCCGGATAACCAGCGCGGCCATACGCCAGCTCAGGCGGAATGGTCATCTTCACCTTGTCGCCGATTTTCATCGTTGCGACGCCTTTGTCCCAACCCGCGATCACCTGCCCTGCTCCAAGCACGAAGCTGAACGGGTCGTTACGGTCCACCGAGCTATCAAATTTTTTGCCGTCGATGAACGTGCCGGTATAATGAACACTCACCGTGTCGCCCTTCTTCGGCGCCGCGCCACTTCCTGTTACCAGCTTTTCGATCTTTAATTCGTTTGTCATATCTAACTCTTGCCGCACACCACGCTGCGGTCAATCGTCTTCACGGCCCGGTGAAAAGTTCAATGATATGTCCGTCCGGATCGCGCACGAAGATTTGCCACGCGCCATCCGGACGTTTTTTACGCGGACGAAACTCCGCCTTCACCGTTTGGAGGTGCGTTTCCCACACGTCGAGGTCGTCAACGCGCAACGCGAAATGATTCCCACGGTTATGCGAGTGAACTGGTTCGGTGCGTTCACCGATGAGGTGTAGCTCCTGTTGCGTCCCCAACCGAAACCATGCGCCGGGAAAATCGAACGCGGGTCGCGCTATCGATTCGAGCCGCAATACGATTTGAAAAAACTCGCATGAGGCCGCGAGGGCGCGCACGTGCAGCGCGACGTGATTTAATTCCAGAACCTGCATGAAAGAGTAGTAGAACTTTGCGTGGAGCATTGCAACGCGGCAGGCGCAGATTGGCTGGGCGGCATTTTATCGAATTAAACACCGCAAGTGTCTGGTTGAAGATTGTGTGCTTGCTGGGGTGACACAAAAGCCTAAAGTCCTCCGCAACACATGGCGCGCCTAATCACCAACGGCACGGGATACTTTTCTAATAATAAGGCTCACGGTAACTACGGAAAAAATTCAGCATGATTAAATCACGCACTCGACTCCTGTTAATTCTGGCGGCTGTTGTGTGCGCCGCTCTTTTATTAGGTGAGTTGTTTTTATCTACCCCAAAAACTCCGGTTGCTTGGGTTCACGTCGTAGATTCAACCGGCAAACCTGTTGTTGGAGCTGCTATCTCGCCCCAAGCGCTTCGGACCAAATCGGGGCCATACTCCTCGGGATGGTTCACCTGGAGTAAAGAATTCTCGCGCGTGCCCAACGATACGGTCACTACTGATCAGGATGGAATTGCGAAAATTCCCTACCCAACCTATGTGTTCGAGCGCCTTGAAACCGGGGTCATCATTCCTACGGTCAGCCACCCCGATTACGTTCCAGCTCAACCTGAGCTAGTCGTCAATACCACTCCTCCAGCCGGGTCCGCGCCGCGCGCCTGGCTCACTTATCTTTGGAGCAAGATTCAGCGCAAATCGCTCATCGCGATGACCGAAACGGTTGTGCTTAAAAAAGGAGCGAGCCTCAAAATCTCGCTCCGGCCCGGTTCTAATGCAGCAATTGAAATTCCCCTGTTCGCGCAGATTTCCAAAGGCGATTCCAGCGACACTAATTTCTGGATCCGCCCTGAACCCGGTGGGCTGATGACGCGACGGCTTGAGACTGGCCCTCAGACAATTCGCGTTGTGCAAGTGAGTGCCGAGGGTAAAGCATGGTTCAGTGATGCCATCGACATCAAAGCAATCGAAAGCCAAACAAACGATCTGGTGGTTGATTTAAAATACGGGGTGAAGGTGCGCGGGCAACTCGATGATTCCGTGTCGCGTCCTGTCCGGAATGGTCGGGTGGTTGTAAACATTTTACCCGCTGGATCCCGGCCGCAGGACAACCCTCCTGAATGGCACGCGTGGACGACTAACCGTGAGGATGGAACTTTTGAATTCGATTCTTTACCACCGGGAGATTTGGAAATCCTTGCGCTTTGCCAGGGATTCGTCAGCACGAACCGTCCCATCGCGCCCCAGTTCCGTCATCCGCAAAAACACCTTCTTGGGACGAACGAACTTTTCATCACTGTCGGCATGGAACCGACCGTGCGACTCGAAGTAATTGTGACAGACGACCAAGGAGCTCCCTTGAAAGGCGCTAAAGTCTTAACGTGGCCCAACGTTCATTATGGTGATTGGGCCGCTACAGTTTTGATGAGCGATCTCTACAACACCTCCGATTATTTTTTAAACCTTAAAAAGAGAACGCGCCTAGGGAGCAGCGTTGGAGTTCCTGATCTTACCGCAACGACCGATCGTTCCGGCCTAGCCGTGCTCTCAAATCTCCCCAGCGACGTTCGCGAGTTTACCGTAGAGCATCCTGGATTTGAGGTTCCTGCCACCACGGGCTGGGGAGGTCAAAAACATCGACAGGTGGCGGTTACATTGATGCCGGGAGTAACCAACCGCTACACGGTTAAGCTGGAACCACGGGATCATTCGCCCATTGCCCATTATTGATCGCCGCCCACTCGCAAGCTCGACTGCAGTCATTGGTGGCGAGTTGCCGGCTTAAGGAACGAGTTAATTGTTTCTAGCCATTCATCTGGGCTAAAATCAGGGAGAACAGCGGCGGCTGTGTGATTCAGCAAAAATCACTCACACTGTTCGAGAATTTTTTTCACCGACACTGTCAAGTCATCAATGGTCGCTCCTTTGGAGAGGATACAGGTTACCCCGCGCAGAGTTGGGAGTGTAGCGTCGAGGCTATGGCTCGATTCGGATTCCGGGATAAAACATTTCGGCCACAGACCAAACGCTACATCTTTCATCACCCCGCCGTGAGCGCGACGCGTTCATCGTCCAGCGCGCCGGTTTTCTTGAGGAAATAATCATAGCCGCCAACGTAGCTCGTGATTTTTTCTAGCATTGACGTGGAGGACTTTGGTCGCGAGTTGGTTTGGTAGGGACGGATTCCACTCCGTCCCATTCTGCCGACATCGTCGGCGCGAGCGCAGCGAGCATCACTCCCTCTTCCACTCCTAACAGAAACTCGATTCGCTCGCGGGGCTTTGCGCGAGATGGGGACGCGGTGGAACGCGTCCCTACCAATGAAGAACATCATCCCGCCGTGAGCGCGGCGCGTTCGTCGTCGAGCGCGCCAGTTTTCTCGAGGAAATAATCGTAGCCGCCGACGTAGCCGGTGATTTTTCCCGCATTGACGTGCAGGACTTTGGTCGCAAGGTGGCGAATAAAATGCACGTCGTGGGAAATGAAAACGAGCGTTCCTTCGTAACGTTCCAACGCGAGGGTGAGTGATTCGACGGTGTGAATGTCGAGGTGGGTTGTCGGTTCGTCCATGAGCAACAGGTTCGGCGGATCGACTAGGAACTTGATGAGGTTGAGCCGCGTCTTTTCTCCACCGCTCAGGATTGCGGTCTTCTTAAAAATGTCGTCCTTGCGGAAGAGAAAAGAACCTAGAATAGCGCGCGCCTCATCTTCAGGCATGCTTGGGGCACTCGCGATCACTTCGTCGAGCACAGTTTTTTCCGCGTCCAGGGTGGCGGCGCGGTGCTGGCTGAAGTAACCGATCTTTGCGGTGTGGCCGATGTCGCGTTCGCCTCCTTGAAACTCCACCACGCCCGCGAGAATTTTTAGCAAGGTCGATTTGCCTGCGCCATTGGGTCCAACCAGGACCGTGCGTTCGCCACGTTCGATGGTGAGGTCGAGTCCTTCGTAAACTTTGTTCGTGCCATAAGCCATGTCGATTTTGTTCAACGTGACGGCGCGTTGTCCGCCGCGAGGCGGTTGCGGAATCTGGAAGCGAAACGGCTTCTTGGGCGCCGTCGGTTTCTCGATTAGTTCAAGACGCTCAATCTGCTTGAGCTTGCTCATGGCTTGCGACGCCTTCGAGGTCACGGAACGAAAGCGGTCCACGAAGGCTTGCAACGCTTGAATTTCTTTCTGCTGATTTTTGTGCGCGGCGAGTTGTTGTTCGTAACGCTCTTCACGTTGGCGAAGGAAGTCGGTGTAGTTGCCGGTATAGGCGATGAGCTTCTTCTCGTTGATGTCGTAAACCTCGGTGACAATTTCGTCCATGAATTGGCGATCATGCGAGATAAGAAGGAGTGCGCCAGAATAGTTGCGTAAATATTTTTGGAGCCAAAGCAGCGAGAGAAGGTCGAGGTGGTTTGTCGGTTCGTCGAGTAGGAGAAGGTCGGGCTCCATGACGAGCAACTTGGCGAGACGCGCGCGCATAATCCATCCACCACTCATGTCACGCGCAGGGCGATTGAAATCCGTGTCGCGATAGCCGAGGCCGCGCAACATTTTCTTGGCCTTGGTTTCCACGTCGTGATCGGCCAAGGCGTCATGTTTCGCGTGCGCCTCGAAATAGGCGGCGCTGGAAACGTCGCCCGCCGCTTCGAGTTCGAGCAACAGCTTTTCTAATCGCGGCAATTCTTCGACGCGCCCCGTCGCGACATCCAAAACCGTTTCGTCACCGAGCGCTTCGGCTTCTTGCGGGAGATAGCCAACGCTAGTCCAGATGTCGCGTTCAACCACGCCGGTATCGGGTTCCTTCTGACCGAGAATGATGGAGAAGATGGTGGATTTGCCTGCGCCGTTGGGCCCGACGAGCGCGACGCGGTCGCCAGCATTGATCTGGAGCTTCGCATTCTCAAAGAGAACGCGTCCGCCCAAAGTCATTTTCAAATCACGAATTGTCAGCATGGAATCAGTTAGTCTTTCGAAGACGAAGAATCGGTTTGATTCACGTCACGAGCGGGAGAGTTTAATGCGAGATTGCGAGTCGTCAATGGGCGGTTCGCAATTCGCGCACTTTTTTAAGAGTGTTGAAATGACCGGTCGATTACGGGTTTAATCTCCGTATGAAAGCCTGCAGCAAAACTCTCCTGTTTTTTGTTGGGTTGAACCTTTTGCAGCTCTGTGTGATTGCCTATCTGCTGGAGAAAAAGCCGGGTGCGCTCTCACCCGCTCCGCTGCCGCCTCGCGTCTCTCCGGGTCCAATCAAAAAAGTTGCGCCAATCACGGCGACGTTTAACTGGAGCAATATGGAGAGCGCTGATTACAAGGCTTACATCGCAAATTTGCGCGCCATTGGTTGTCCGGAAGAAACCGTGCGCGACATCATCATTGCCGATGTGGACAAACTATTCGCCTCGCGGTTGCGCGCTCAATCGGCGGGACAAAAAATGGAATTAAAATATTGGGAACCCGATCCGGTGGAATGGAGTGAAAGTTTTGGCCAAGAAAACTGGAAACAAGAGCGTGCGGTGGAAAAAGAAAAACAGGCGTTGCTCAAAGAATTGCTCGGGATCGATATCAATTCGGAACGACGAAAAATTGCAGGACGCGAAGACATCATGGAAAAGCGGCTGCACTTCCTGCCCGCCGCCAAGCGTGAACAAGTTAAATCATTGCTGGAAGAATTTGCGGATCAGGAGCAAACGTTTCGCGAAAAAGCCTTGCAACGGGACGGCATCTTGAACGCGGAAGATTATGCCGCATTGAAACAAATTCGTCAGGTGCGTCAGGCTGAGCTGGAAAAAATACTGTCCCCGCACGAGGCGGAACTTTTCGAATTATGGACTTCTGATGCCGCGATGGCGGCGCGGCATGCCTTGGGTGGATTGGACAATCCCAGTGAACAGGATTTTCTGGCGATTTACAAAGCGCACAAGCGGTTCGAGGCCGACATCAAATCGGAATCGGTCGACTTAGCGGACCTCGCTGCGCGCGAGAAATGGGAAAAGGTCTCAACGGAAATTGAAGACCAGATCAAGTCGCAATTGGGAGAAGGTCGTTACTCGGAATATCTGCGAGGAAAGGATCACGATTACAGACAATTGGTAGAAATTTCACGGCGTTACAATTTACCATCTGAAACTTCGAGCAAAGTGTATGGCATTCGAAAATCCGCAGAGACTCAAACGATAAAGATCCAAGCGGACGAATCGTTGTCTCAAGAAAAGCGAAGAAGTTTGATTGAGGAAATTCGCCAGAACGCGGGGAAAACTGTCAAAGAGTTGCTTGGCGAAGACGGTTATAAACTTTATCGACGTACGGAAAACGCAGGTTGGTTGTAAAAATTAAGTGAAACCCTGATTGACCATTCGAAGGGAAAATGTTCGACTTACCGCGTTCCCAAATTATTGCCGCATGGAAAATTGCCATGCCAACATCCCAACCCAATACCTATGAACCAAGATAAAACACCCCGCAGTCAAAGCCCACTCCTCGGCCGTGTCGATAAACTTGTCGAAAGCGCCAGTGTCAGGCTGGCAAACAAAATTCCGCGCCGTGGTTTCCTCGGCAAATTGTCCTCTGGAATAATTATCGCCGGCACAGGGGGTTTGATTTTAAAACCATCTGAAGCGGAAGCCGGTTTTTGCTCAATTACAGAATGCCGCGGCACCGATGAAATTGGTGTTTGCTACTCGGCCTGGAAAGTAACGGCGCCCGGGGGGGTTGGGGTTTACAAAGGCCCCTCTTTCACAGCTGATCGGGTCACGGATACTAGCGGTAATGCTTATGTCATTCCGGTTAACGCTCATTTTGGCCGCGTCAGCAATCGTTTTTCATCAACGTGTGGCGATCCCGGTCCGCGTCCGAGTTATAATGGTTTTATCTGGGGTTACTGGGCGACCGGCACGGGACGTCAAGGCTGGATTCCGTACGGCACAGGATATTCTGTAGGTGACCCGACTTGGTCAGGTTCATGTTGCGGACCTGCGGGTGCTGACTGGGACTGTAATGATCCCAAGAGCGCTTGCCCAAGTTACGTGGGTTGCGGTGGCGTCGGCGCGGGAAGCGGAACTTGCAGCACAGCTCACTGGACAATCGGAACGAGCGGAACCGACATTAGTCACGAACGGTATTATATCCGTTATGGCGCAAACAGCACGACCTATGGCTGGTTGGTTCCGGGAGACGTGGTTTATCGTTATGGTTATAAAAACGCCGCCTGTTGCGTCGGATGTCCAAGTGGCGTCTGGAGTTGTGTGCAGGCGGTCTGCTGTAAATATGTGCCGAACGGTTGCCGAGGTTGGACTTGTTCGGACGTGCTTGGCTCGCCCGGAGCAAGCAGCACGGCTTGTTTCCCAAGTTTGCCTTGCCCGAATTAAGCCGTCATTCATAAGCGTTTAAATAGCCCCTCATGGATTTCCATGAGGGGCATTTCTTCCAACCCCCCAATGCCCGGCACAATTATCCTACTGCTTGCGACCGTTTTTATTTTCGCCGCCATTTCCAAGCTCCGCTCACGCGATGCGTTTCGCGCGGTGTTAATTAATCTCATTCCTTCTGCTCTGGTTGGATTGCTTTCAATTTTTGTTCCACTGGTCGAACTTTTTCTGGGCGGATTTTTATTGAGTGGAATGGCACCGCAAAAAGCACTTATCGGTGCGATTGCGCTCCTCGTTATTTTCACAATCATTCTGGCAGAAATGTGGAGGCGCGGGATCAAGGGATGCGCTTGCTTCGGCGAAACGGTTAACACCGCCACCACCAGCAGCGGCGTGATACGAAATTTAATACTCATCGCAGCCGCTGGTTCCATCATGGGCGAACCCGCGCCCATCTCTTTTATGGGGCCGGATCTTTCGTCCTTTTTAGCGCGCGTCACAGTGGTCGTCGGTGCATTCTGTTTTTGGCCTTGTTTAGTTGCTTTGGTGAGCCGCCGTAAACTAATTTTAAATTCTTAAAATATGAACGCCATTTGGATAACTTCGATGATTCTGCAATGGGCGATGATTCTCGTGTTGAGCCTGCTTGTCCTCTCGCTCATGCGGCAACTCGGCGAACGCGCCCTGCCCGCCAGCACAGAAAAAAATCCAGATGATATTTTTAATCCGTTCAGTGAACTTGCCGAAAAAAGCTCGTCGCTCATTAACGGTGAAAAGTTTAATTTCGGCGGCCCGCAAGGCGCGGCATGCCTAATCGTTTTTTTCTCCCCGAGCTGCGGCGCTTGCCAGTTATTACCTGCAGCCCTCCGGGACTTGGTGAAAAACCCTCCAGCGCCCGATTTCAAAATTCTTGCAGTGTTAAAAAGAACCGATAAAAAAACCGCTCAAGAATTCATCCGTAAAGAATCGCTTGCTTCAGTCCCGATTGCATTGGAAGACGATTTCCCGCAAGAACTGAATCCGGGAGGCGCACCGTTTGCCGCGGCACTCGCGAAAGGCGGAGTGGTCGCCGCTCGCGGAAAACCAAAAAATTTGGTTCACCTCCAGGAAATGGCAAACGCTGCACAACATATAGCCCACATGTCCCCAGACCATTCGCGACGGTCTCACGAATGGGGGGAATCCGCCCCATATTGGAACCCGGAACATATCACCCCAGAAAAATTCGCGGCGGACGAGGCTCAGGCTTGATTTTGGATTGGGGAACGTTTTTTTGACCGGTCAGACAAGCGCTTCTTTTCCAATCATCCAACATTGAAGATCGCTCTGACCACTTCCAATCTGCTCGCGATCCGGCGCGCCAGAAATTCTTTTGACATCGTCGGTTAAATTCAGTGCCATCTGCGGCGTTCTCGAACACGCAAAATAATTTCGTAAAATAGAAACATCGTGAAAAAATATAATGTCGGAATCATCGGATACGGTTGGGTCGCCACGGCGCACATTGCGGCCATCAACGCCACGAACCAAGGCGTGGTCACAGCGGTCTTTTCGTCGCGCAAATTGGACGACGCGGAGTTGAGCGCCAAGTGGGGGTCACCCATCAAGAGCTACACGAGCCTCGCGGAAATGTTGAAGCATCCGGGGATGGATACCGTTTCGGTTTGCAGCTATCCGTATCAACATCGCGAACACGCCGTTGCCGCTGCCAACGCCGGAATGAATCTCATCATGGAGAAGCCCCTGGCGCTTTCCTGGAAAGATTGTTTAGCGATCGAGGCGGCGGTAAAGAAAAATAAAGTTAAAACCTGCGTCTGTTTTGAATGCCGTTACTCCAGCCAATTTACTGTGACGAAATCCGTCATCGACCAAGGTTTGCTCGGCGATTTGCACTACGGCGAAGTCGATTATTATCACGGCATCGGACCGTGGTATGGACAGTTCCGCTGGAACACTCGCAAGGATGCAGGCGGAAGCTCGTTGCTCACCGCCGGCTGTCACGCGCTCGATGCGTTACTCATGTGCATGGGAAATGACGTGGAAGAGGTCACGAGCTACGACACAAAATCGAAGAGTAAAATTTTCAAACCTTACGAATACACGACCAGCAGCGTGACGATTCTGAAATTCAAAGGCGGCAAGATCGGCAAGTGCGCCGCCATCGTCGATTGTTTGCAACCGTATTATTTCCATACCCATCTTTGCGGCAGCGAAGGCAGCCTTCTCGACAACAAATTTCACTCGATGAAACTCGGCGCGAACAAAAATGCGTGGAGCACACTCTCGATGAAGATGTTGGATTCCGGCGACGTTTCCGACCATCCCTACACGACGCAGTTCCAAGCGTTCTTCGACGCCATGGATGCCGGAAAAGAAATGGCGCTGACGAGCCTGGCCGACGCAATGAAATCGCACAAAGTCATCTTCGCGGCAGATAAATCAGCGGCTACGGGGAAAACGGTTAAGCTTAATTAATCTGCCGATATGAACTCGAAGAAAGTCGCCTTCGCCATCGCGGCGCACCCCGACGACATCGAATTCATGATGGCGGGGACGTTGTTACTCCTGAAGAAAGCGGGCTACGAAATTCATTACATGAATCTCTCGCGCGGAAACTGCGGGAGCATCGAGACTAATTCCGCAACGACGGCGAAGATTCGTTTAAAGGAAGGTAAACGCGCCGCAGAAATTCTCGGTGCACATTTCCACGATCCGATCTGCAACGATGTGGAAATTTTTTACGAATTAAAAACGCTTCGCCGTCTCTCCGCTGTCGTTCGTGACGTCAAACCAACCATTGTCCTGACTCATTCCCCAGCGGACTACATGGAAGATCACACCAACACCTGCCGACTTGCGGCGGCAGCGGTGTTTGCGCGCGGGATGCCGAATTTCAAGTCCATTCCTTCAAGACCAACCGATGGTTACGATTGCACGATTTACCACGGTCTTCCGCACAGCCTCACCGACAATTTGCGCAGAAAAATTACTCCAGGCGCATTCGTCAACACTGCGTCCGTTCACGGAACAAAATTGGAAGCGTTGAAGGCGCACCAGAGTCAGCAGAACTGGTTGGATGCGAGTCAGAAGCTGAATTCCTATTTGCAAACCTGCGAGGACATTTCGTTGCGCGTTGGCAAGATGTCCAAAAAGTTCAAGCACGCCGAAGGCTGGCGGCGGCATTTGCATTATGGGTTTTGCAGCGAGGACGCAGATCCACTGAAAGATTTAGGGCGAGATTTTTGGGTTAACAAGAGTTACGAACGCGAGCTTCTGTAATCCCGCCAATGGTATCAGCTCGAAATTTTGTACGCGATGCTGGCACTCACAACAAGGGAGATCAGATTCATGATGGCGAAGATCCCAAACAGCACCAGGAATGTGCCGCCCGTTGCCACTAGTGCAATCACACCGGCGATTACGCCCAAAGTCATGTCTGTTCCTTTATAAAACAATCGCGCTCCAAAGCCGGTTAAAGCTCCAATCGCCAATCCCATCAGGGGAAAAGAAATTCCAACGATCCATAAAAAACCAAACATCAAAATGACGCCCAGCACGGCGCCCAATACTGCTCCTAGCACGCCGAGCGCAAGACTATGAACAACCGTCATATCGGCTTTTTCCCATGTGCGAGCGGGCGGCTTTATTTCCGCAGGCAGCACTGGCGGTGAAGGACGATGCGCCTGGACGGAATGCAAGGGTTGCGCCATCGGCGGAGCAGCGGATAGCCGAACTGGGCCAGCCGAATGGTGGGTCAAAGGCGATGGCGGTTTTGCCTCCGCGATCAAAATATTCGCAGTTTGCGTCCCATCTTTTCCGCATGAAGGGCAATTTACAAAAATGGGCATTTGGCCGGCGACCGGTTCCACATCGAAAACGTATTTCTGCCCGCAGTCGCACAAGACTTTTAATTCCATGATCAAATTGGTGAGAAGTTGTTCCGAGTCTTGGCGTTCGTGAAAAAGATTCAACCAAAAATTTCGATCTCAATTCCAAGAGTGAAAAATGAGGAAACTTTTTGATTTTTTCTGCGGAGGTTCGCAGAATTGAACCATGCCACGCAAAATCAGCTCCATCGCCCCCGATTGGTGGGATTACACCACGCTCGATAACGACATCATCAAAGAAGCCGCAAAGCTCACGCCGGAAAAATTACTCAAACTTTCGCGACCGGGTTTCAAAGTGGTTTTCTACGATACGCTCGAAGATTTTTATTGCGCCGAAGCGCTCGAATATATTTCCGCATGGAAACAATCCACGCCCGATAACCCCGTTGGCATTTGCGGACCGATTGGTCCAACCGAACAATTGCCGCTCGTCGCGCGCATGGTCAACGCGCTCGG
>JBKJOZ010000065.1:0-14687 GCA_046595315.1 Limisphaerales bacterium | reverse complement strand
CGTCTCGCCGAACAAAGTTTTGGCAAACTTCAGGAAAGCGCGAAAGGCGATTTAGAGAAGCGTCAGGAATCGATTAAAGTTTTGGTCGAACCGCTGAAGCAACAACTCGAAACGTATCAAAAACGTTTGGCGCAGAGTGAAACCACGCAATCCGCGACGCTCGGCGAAGTGAAAAAGCAGTTGGAAAATCTCGCGCAACACAGCCAGTCGCTCGCGAATGAAACGCAGCAATTTCGGATGGTGCTGAAATCTAATCAGGCGCGAGGACGTTGGGGCGAAGAAACGTTGCGGCGCGTCGTGGAATCCGCTGGCATGAGCGCGCATTGTGATTTTTCCGAGCAGACGCAATCTGGCGACAGCAAACCCGATCTCATCGTTCGCCTTCCCGGAAATCGTTTCATCATCGTCGATGCAAAAGTTCCCGATCTCGATTTTCTCAATGCCATCGATGCCGCCGATCAAACCAAACGCGCCGAAGCGTTGGCCATTCACGCCACGAAATTAAAAGCGACGATCAAAGGTTTGGCCGACCGCGATTATCCCGCGCAATTTCCGAATGCGCTGGATTACGTCGTGCTGTTTTTGCCAGCCGAATCTCTTTTCAGCGCGGCGCTCGAAGGCGATCACGAACTGATGCTTTGGGCGCAAAACAAAAGAATTCTCATCGCCACACCGTGTTCGCTCATCGCTATTTTGCGTTCCGTGAGCGTGAGTTGGCAGCAACATGCGCAAACCGAAAACGCACGCGAAATTGCCGAAGCTGCGCAGGAACTTTTCACGCGCGTCGCAAAGTTCACCGAACATTTTGAAAAAATCCGTAGCGGCCTTGAACGCGCCAACTCCGCCTACAACGACTCTGTCGGCAGTTATGAACGAATGGTTCGTCCGAGCGGCGAGAAACTTTTAAAACTCGGCAGCGGCGCGAACGGAAAAGAGTTAGCCGACATCGCGCCGATGGATGCGACGCTGCGATTGCCGCCTGCTTAATCGAGCAGAAGCTATGGGTCGTTCAAACTGATCGTAGAAGTGGAACGGACATCTTGTCCTTTTGCGATTGACGCAAATTGAACGCCCCCTAAGTTGCCACGGTATGATTAATCATTGCAGCCCCGTTCCGCTCGCGAGCATCTCTTCCCAATCACAATTTTCATTTGGCAGAAAATGTTTTTTTAGCCTGATGATTTTGGCTTGGCTCACGGCTTCGATGCCGATCCACGCCGAGGGAGAAGTGCCGGATGATCAATATCTGCAAATCTACCGGATCATTGACCAAGGCGATTTGCTGATTGAGAGGGGTCAAGCCGATTTGGCCAAGGAGAGATATAAAGAAGCGCAAATCGCTTTACTAAATTTCAAAAAGAGCAATCCCACTTGGGATGCCAAATTGGTTTCCTTCCGATTGAATTATTTGGAAGGCAAAATTAGTCCTCCGGCGCAGGCAATTTCCGCGCCAGCTGAAAGCGCCGCTCTCGCTGTCGCGGTCACCACTAAGCCGGATGAAAAATCCAAACCTAAATCCAAACCCGCCAAGGCTGTCACTGCTACCTCGCCGTCCCCAGTAAAATTGCTCAGCGCCGGTGCGGAACCACGGAAAGCTCTGCGCATCCATCCTAAAACGGGCGACAAACAATCGTTAGTGATGACCATGAAAATGGCGATGGAGATGAGCGCGGGACAGCCGATGAAAATGCCGGCGATGATTATGCCGATGGAGGTGACGGTGAAGAGTGTTTCCGCTGACGGCGACATTGTTAGTGAATCAGTCATCGGTGAGGCCAGCGTCGCCAATGATCCGGGCGTGATGCCGCAGATGGCCGAGGCCATGAAGACGTCGATCGGCGGCATGAAGGGGCTTGCCTTCACCAGCACGATGTCAGATCTCGGTATCAACAAAGGAATCGAAGTAAAACTTCCCCCCGACGCCAGTCCCCAGTTGCGCCAATCGATGGATCAAATGAAGGAGTCCATGTCGAGCATGTCGTCTCCCTTGCCGGAAGAAGCCGTCGGTCTCGGCGCTAAATGGGAAATGGCAGCGCAGAAAAAAATGCAAGGCATGACCATTGATCAAATTGTGACCTATGAATTGGTTTCTATCGAAGGCGACCGAATTACTTTTAAGTGCGCCATTTCTCAAAATGCCGCCAATCAAAAAGTAGCCAATCCAGCGGCTCCACAAATCAAAACTGAGCTGACAAAAATGACGGGGAACGGCACCGGAACTATGACCTTTAACCTCACGCAAGCCGTGCCTTCCTTGTTCACGGTCGATTCTCACACCGATATGGCCATGGCCGTCAATGCAGGCGGCAAGAAACAAGATATGACCATGAAAATGGATATGAATATCCGCATGGAATCGAAATAAACGGATTTCCAAAAATGTAAAATTCACTCCCGGAACGGCGAAGGCGCAATGTCCATGGTTCTTGCCGGGCGCAAAACGATTTTGACTCTTCACCGTGTGCAAAAATAGACTGCGCCATGCTTTTTAACTCGAATCGTTTTCGGGGCGGTGGTTAGTTTCCACAGAGGTAAAACCGGAGCCTCCAAATCCGCAATCTGATTCAAGTGGGACTTACTCCTTTTCGGATGCTTCCTTATCTGCCCGAATCACTTTTTCCAAAGCCCTTTCTTGTTCGGGAGTTTGCTTAATCGGCAAGTTTTCGGCGTGGACGCCGAAAATTACACGCCGGAGGCGTGCGCTTCCTTAGCAAAAAACTTCACGGCCCGATTAGCGCCCGATAAAACCGAGCGCCGTTCGTCGCACTGGAATCCAGGATGTTGAAAGCATTGCTGTTCGGCGTGTTGTTGGTGAAAAAGGAAATCCAATTCGTCAGCGTTGTTGAATATTGGATGGTGTAGTTCTGGTTGCTCACTCCCGTCAGGCGGAGTTGGAATTGGTTGGTGGAAATTTTATTGGGCGAACTAAGAGTCGGCTTTGGATTGATGACGATGGTCATCGAACGATTGGCTGTGGAAAGATTCGAGTCAGTGGCGCGCACAATAAAACTGTTGGTTCCAGTCGTCGTCGGTATTCCAGAAATAACACCGTTGGTCGCGAGGTTTAGTCCCGCAGGCACAGGCAGTGAACCGGGCGCGAGCGCCCAACTATAAGGCGGCTGTCCGCCGGTCGCCAAAAGTTGTTTGTTGTAATTCACTCCTACCGTGCCGCTGGCTAAATTAGTACTCGGCACTGCCAACGGCGGATTGCCAACTGTAATGGAAATAAAATCACTGTCCGCTGTATTTAAAGCGGCATCCGTTACGCGTAGAAAAAATCCAAAATTTCCGCCGTTCGTTGGAGTGCCGGCAACAAAACCATTTGAAAGAATATTTAATCCCGGCGGCAAGGGAGTTGAGCCGGGAGTCAGCGACCACTGATGCGGCAATTGACCGCCCGTTGCAAAAACTTGATTCGAGTAAAAAGTGCCAGTGGTGCCGCCGGGCAGAACAGTGGTCGTCACTTGCAGCGGTTGCGCCGCTCCGCCCGTGATTGTAATGGAAAGATTGCTGTAAGCCACGCTGGCATTTCCATCGCTCACCCCAACGGTAAATTGAAAAGTGCCATTGGTGTTCGGCGTACCCGTAATGCTTCCGTCTGAATTGAGGTTGAGGAAGGTTGGCAGTGGAGGCGATCCCCCGGAGAGTGACCAACTATACGGTTGCAACCCACCAGAAGCCTGAAGTTGGGCGTTGTAAGCCACGCCGTTGGTTCCGTTGGGCAAGGAACTCGTGGTGATTTGCAACGCGGGATTGATCGTCAGCGAAAAATTTTTATTCGTCGTGTTTCCGCTCTGGTCGCTTACCTGGACGGTAAAATTAAAAGTGCCGCTATTCGTGGGAATGCCATCCAGCAATCCCGAATTGAAATTCACTCCCGGCGGCACTGAACCGGAAATAATGCTCCAATTGTAAGGTTGTTGTCCGCCCGTCGCATCGACGAAGTTATGATAGTTTACGAATATCACCCCCGTCGGCAGAGTGGTCGTGGTGATTTGCAGCGGCTGAACCGGAAAAACCGTGAAGTTCACCACGCCGTTTCCATTGTTGATGTTGATATTCTGGCCGTTGGGACACTGGTAGATCAGGGGCAAGTTGTCGCTACAATCATTGCAGCCGCAAGCGACGAAGACGTTCCAATTGCCATTGATCACGTTCAACGAATAATTTCCGCTGCCATCGGTAAACGTCTGTGCAGCCTGATAATTCGTGCCATTTATGGTGGCATTCGCTTGCACGCGGACGCCGCTGATCGGAGTATTGCTATTGTCTTTGAGAGAGCCGGTGATGCGATTGGTGGCGAGCTTAAGAATAAAATCCTGCCGCACCGCCTGCCCGTTGGTGAGAGTGATGTTTTGACCACCTCCCGCAGCAACATAATTGGTGAGACGAGGATCATCACTGGGCAACTCCGCGCGCCAAACTCCGGCCAACGCCACCGCACCGTAATTGCCATTGGCATCAGTTACTCCTTCGGAATCATATGGACTTTGATCGCCCTGCCCGGAAACTTCAAATCCCGGAAAAGGATTGCCTAAATCGTCCTTCACGCTGCCATAAAACAAAGCCGTTCCTTTGGGCAACAAAAGATTCAAGTTTGAAACACTGCCCGCAACGGTGTTCGCATTCGTTCCATCTCGCGGATAACCATGCAGGGACAAATCTCCATCTTGCGGTCGGACTTCCCAATTGCCGGACGTGACCGGCACGTTGAAATTGCCATTGGCATCCGTGTAACCAATCGCCACCAATCCATTGGTGGACTGCATAAACATCAAAACACCCGGCAACGGCGTGTTGGTATTGCCCGCATCCGCCAATCGTCCTGAAATGCTTCGCGTGGCCGGAACAGCATTGACGTTGGTGATCACCGTCGCCCCAGCGCCCAAAGTCACCGGCGAAACTGTGAAGTCGCCGACGTAATTACTTTTGAACGCAGCCAACTGGTAGGTGCCCGGCTTCGCATTAATGATGTAATTGCCCGAATTATTCGCCACCGCGCCGCCGACAAAGTTATTCCCGTTTTGATTAGTGCCCAACAAAATGACGAAGGCGTTGGCCACGGCGGTGGCGGTGCCGTTGCTGCGCACCTGACCCGTGAATGACTGCGCGTAAGTCGTATTGGTGACATTGAAAATATTCGTGACCGGCGCGAATCGACTGGACGGGCTGGAAAGTTTGAAAGCGTAACGACCAATAATATGTTCGAGATCGATGGATTCAAAATTCAGGAGTGTCGTGATGGCAGAGCCGGTTGCATTTGAATCGCCGGGAACACTGACGTTGGTCTTCCCGCCGATCAGACTTACCTGATTGTCCGTCACCCGGAAGCTCTGCATCATAAGATCGCCGGCATCAATGACACTGTTCGTATTGGCGTCCAAAAACTTTTCAATCACCACCGTTTCGCCATTCGTCAGCCCACCGGCTTGCAGCGTAATCATCCCGGTGAAGGTGTTGCTGATCGCGGAGGGCGTGACGCTGAGAGTAGCAGCCGAAACCGAGTCGCCCGGTAAAACAAATCGAAGCAGAATCAAACCGAGGATAATTTTCGAGGAGAGAAATGTTTTCATGGTTGGAGGAGTGACTGTCTGGCATTGCAGGTTTGGTTGTCTGACATGCGCTGATGCTACGCAACGGCTGAAATTCGGCTATACGTCGAATGACGTAAACATTTGCGAAATAACGAAATGTAGCGAGCTTTACTTCTTCGAAGGCGTTCGGCCTTTCTGCGAAAAATTTACGACACTCGAGGCTTGATCTGAATGCTTTTGAATTCAGCGGAAAATACGTTTTTGCCGTGACCATAAATCTCCAAACTCCAACACCCTGAATTCTTCTGACCAGGATGTTAATCAATCGCATCTGGAGAATATTTTCCAAAAACTTGGCGTGAAAAGCCGCACCGCCGCGTTGCTTTACGTCATGGAACTATTGACGCGAGCGACTTCGTAGAATTGCGCTGCGTCTGGTTATTATTCAGAAAACAATTTTGACATTTCCACCGCTCGAAAAATAACCTGCGCGGTGATTTTTAATCGAATTTTTTACGGCGCAGCAGTTGTCTTGCTGTCGGTCGCCTCCGCATTTTCCAAAACTGAAACTAACAATCTCTTCGACCCGCCAGCGTTGTATCTCCAATGGCAACGTGATCCAACCACTACGATGACCGTTCATTGGCACACGACGAATCAGGCGGATTCGGTTCTGCAATTCCGCGACGCAAAAGGAAAAACATGGCGCGATGCAAAAGGCTCAAGCGTTCCAATGCCGGATACTAAATCAGGTCGCACGATTCACACCGTCGAGTTAACCAAGCTAAAACCGAAGACTGATTATTGGTTTCGATTTGGCGCGCAGTCGAAGGAATTCAAATTTCGCACGATGCCAAAAACTTTGAGCCAACCGGTTCGATTCATCGAAGGCGGCGACGTTTACCATGAGCGAGATTGGATGGATCACATGAACGCGCTCGCGGCAAAATTTGATCCCGCATTCGTGGTCATCGGCGGCGACCTCGCCTATGCCAACAACCGCGATAGCAAAATCGAAGGCGTGCAACGCTGGTATGATTTTTTTGATTCCTGGAAACAAAAGGCGATTGCGCCCGATGGCCGTTTAATTCCCCTGCTCCCAACGCTTGGCAATCATGAGGTCAAAGGCTTTTGGGGCAAAACGCCGGAGAACGCGCCGGGATTTTATGCGCTGTTCTCCATGCCCGGCAAACAAGGCTATAACCATCTCGACTTCGGAAATTATCTCACGCTGCTTTTGATGGACTCCGGCCACACGCATCCGATTGACGGCAAACAAACCGAGTGGCTGGAGCAAACGTTATCCAAACGAAAAAACACGCCGCACATTTTTCCCATTTATCACGTGCCCGCTTATCCGTCGTGCCGCCCGGATGACGAAGGCGAAAATAGCGATCTCACCCAACAAGTCCGAAAATTCTGGTGTCCCCAATTTGAAAAATACGGCGTGAAAGTTTCCTTCGAACACCACGACCACGCCTACAAACGCACCCAGCCCATGCTCGGTGGAAAAATTAATGCAAAAGGAATTATTTATCTGGGCGACGGCGCGTGGGGCGTGCGCCTTCGCACCAGCGAACCGGACGGACCGCGCTGGTATATCGCCAAATCAGGAATCGTCCGTCATTTTTTCCTCGTCACCCTTTATCCCGACCAGCGCGACATCGTTGCGGTAAATGAGAACGGTGAAATTTTTGACGAGGTTTATCAGCGAGTAAAATCGGACTAAAAATGTAACGAAATTCTCAAACACCGCTTCTCCAAAATCACAAACCATCCACGAATTTGTGCATCGCCTTTTCCTGTTGCTCGATGGATTCGACCAATTTGAATTGAGTGCGGCAGCGGTCAAGGTTGTGGCCGGCGCGATGGATGCGAAAATAGGTGTCGCCGCTGAGGAAATCGGTCAGGAAACGAAGGCCGATTTCAAACGTGATTAACTTTCCTGAGAATGCGACCAGCGATTTTTCGTTTTTGGTTAAAAATTCCCCAGCCGTTGCATAATAACCTTCCGCCAGTTTCTTAAACATCGGCATTTGCATTTTGATCTGGGACAAATCCTGTTCGTCTTCGAGCGTTGGGCTGGTCGTTGTGCGAACCATGTCGCCGAAATCGTAGAGCGCGCAGCCGGGCATAACAGTGTCGAGATCAACGACGCACATCGCTTCGCCCGTGGCGACATCGAGCATGACGTTGTTGAACTTGGTGTCGTTGTGCGTGATGCGTTCGGGAATTTTCTTTTTGGCCAAGGCAGTGAGAATAACTTCCACGATATTCTCGCGCTTCAAAGCGAATTGAATCTCCGGCGCGGCCTCCTTGGCCCGGTTGAAATGATCTTTCTCCACCGCTTTGACCAACGCGTCGAAACGTTTTCGCGTGTTGTGAAATTCGGGAATTGTTTCGTGCAGCCGTTCACCGGGCAAATCCACGAGCAAACTTTGAAATTGACCGAAAGCTTTACCCGCTTGATACGCCTGTTGAGGCGATTGCACGGCTTCCAAAGTTTGCACGCCTTCGACAAACACAAAGGTGCGCCAGAAATTTCCGTCGCGGTCGCGAAAAAAACTTTCACCTTTGCGCGTTGGCACAATCGTCAAACAACGGCGCGTGATGTGGCTGGCTTTTTGCGCCTCCAGTTTCTTGCGCAAATGGCTCGTGACGCGCATGACGTTGTTCATCACCGCCGCCGGTTTTTTGAAAACATTCTGATTTATTTTCTGATGAATATAACGAACGCGAGTGCCGCCTTGGTCGTAAGTGGCGGAATAAGTTTCGTTGATGTGACCGATCTTGCAGGTTTCGGCATGGAGGATTTCGCCGTAAATTTGAAACTGCTTCGAGATATCGGTCAGTTGTTGCTCTTTGTAAGCCATAATGCGTCGCTGAGAAGATACTAAGTTCGACGGAGCCGCGAGAGTTTTTTCGTGAGTAAAAAAAGAGCCAGGGATCGACAGAAATCAAACACGGATTCGGGAAGTTTTTTATCAGTGTCCATCTCTGTTCATCCGTGGCTTAATCTGGTTCGGATTTTCTGCGGAAATTCATGAAACCAATCTTACGTTATCTAAAAACTCTCTCGACGGGGCGAATGATTTTGTGGTGTTACCTGATTTGGTATCTCGTGGTGCTGGCGCGTTACTTTGATCCGAATCCGCGCCTCTGGCTCACGTCTTTGGGACTCAGTTTAATTGTCGGCATTGCGCTCTGGATTAGTTCGACGACAGGTGGAAACAAATTGGAACGTTGGCAAATCATCCGATTGTTTCTGATGCCATTTTTTGTTTCGAGTTTCGCCGCGCTGGTGAAAGGACAGAGTTTTATCCTGATCTTTTCGCCGCGCGTGAACGAAATCGTTTTGGCGCTGGCGTTGTGCGCGGGATTTTCTGGAATCGTGTGGATGAGCAAAAAAAATTAGGGCGCTGATTTTCCCGCGAAGTGGAGGAATTCCAAAATATCTCCGCGCAGCTTAAGAAATTCCGGACTGTTGCGCTGGCGGGGGCGTTGGAGCGCGACGTCGATGATGCGTTCGATTCGACCGGGACGCGAAGTCATAATCACGATGCGGTCGCTCATGTAAATCGCTTCATCAATGTCGTGCGTGACGAGAATCATCGTGGTGCCGCGGGCTTCCCAAAGTCGAAGCACTTCATCCTGCAAACGCATCCGAGTGAAGGCGTCGAGCGCGCCGAGCGGTTCGTCGAGCAATAAAATTTTGGGATGATTGATCAAAGCGCGAGCCAGCGCGACGCGTTGTGCCATGCCGCCCGAAAGATGATGCGGGTAAGAATTGGCAAAAGTTTCCAAGCCAACGAGCCGCATAAATTCGTCAACTTCACCACGTTTTTCGTGAAGAATTCCACGCGCGACGAGACCGGATTGAATGTTACCACGGACGCTGAGCCACGGAAAAAGATTCGGGTCTTGAAAAACGAGACCCCGTTCCGCGCTTGGAGCGGAGATTCGTTCCGCGCCGACGAATAATTCCCCCGAATTGGGCAAATCCAATCCGGCAATGAGGCGAAGTACTGTGGATTTTCCACAACCGCTCGGCCCGATTAAAGAAACCAATTCGCCCGCTTCGACCGAAAGCGAAACAGCGTCAAGCGCCACTAAATTTCCTTCGGAACTATTGGGTGCAGGAAAACTTTTGCTGACATTTTCTACCCGCAACGTGGAACCTTCAGCAGAAATATTTGGCGCGACGTTTACCATTTGATTACTCCCTTTTGCCAGACCAAGACACGATCTCGTAATTTGAAAAGCAGCGTCATGATTGTCGAAAAGAACGCAGCCATAATCACCAATGCTGCATAGACTTTTCCGTATTCAGCCCAACCTTGCGCCCAGCTCACATACCAACCCAGACCGGATTTTACACCGACAGTTTCAGCCACGATGAGGGTCAGGAACGCTGCGCCCAGCCCCATAAATAAGCCAATAAAAATACTCGGCATCGCCGCTGGCAGTGCGACCCGAAAAATAAGATAACTTGGACTCGCTCCAAGAGTGCGGGCGACATCGAGATAGGAGGCGCGTGTGTTTGCGATACCAGAAATCGTTAGCATCGTTACCGGAAACCAAACTGCCAGTGCGATCAATCCCACGGCGGAATATTTTACGGATGGAGACAGCACCATCGCTAATGGAACCCAGGCTGTCGCGGGAATTGGCCCAACGATTTTCAAAATCGGCATTCCCCAATAACGCGCCGCGCTGAACCAACCGATGCACACACCTGTTACCACAGCGGTGGTGACTCCTACCGCGTATCCGCTCAAAAGAAGGAGCAGCGAATGCCACGTGCTATCGAACAACAGCGCACGATCATCCAAAAGACTTTGCAGCACTCCGGCTGGACTTGGAAAATACGGCATCGGCAACCACCGAAAACCTGTCGTGATCGTTTCCCACACTGACAATAACAAAACGGCGACGCCAATGATGGGACACATCTGTTGCATCCATCGGCGTAAACACGACCAAAACGGCTGAACCGCTGTAGATAAAATTGAGAAGACAAAAATCAGCCCAAGGAAAAAATAATACGCTCGTGATTCCGTCGGCGGTTGGTTCGTGGCGGCCCACGCGTGAACTGCGAACGCGATACCAACGGCAATGGGAATGGCGAGAAGTGCGACAACCGAAACGCGAGAATCAGCCCGCAAAACTTGCCATGAATTTTCGTTGAGAGTCGGCACGCGCACCGGCTCTTTTGATTTTTCCACAGGAGAATTCATTTTATAGGCAGCAAACAAGGATCGCAAAATGTGTCCGCCGCATTGTTCTTGGCGAACACTTGAAAATACCAACTTTTAGGAACTTTCCCATCGGCCACTTTCTCAACAGCCAGCGAATTGAGCCATTCATCGGAAACGCCTTCAAGATGTACAAAGGATTTTTTGGCCAATTCATTTGGATCGGTTGAAGGATTCAACATCCCGGCTTTTTTCATTTCGGCAGCAGCAGAAATGACGGCTTTTTCCGCTCCTAAAACGCTCGGAACATAACGAAGGTACGAAATCGAAACCGCATTTTGCTCCACCGTCGAAGCCAGGTATTTTTTCTCGACCGAAAGTTGCGCCGCCGCCGCAGGATTCATTTCGACCCATTTTGCCGCCTTCAACAACGCGCGCGTCGCAGCCGCAACCGCCTTTGGATTCTTAGCAAGAAATTTTCCATTCGCCAAAACCGCGCAGCAATATTCTTCTTTGTAAGGCATGTCCGCCGCTTGATCCGCAATGTTGCGAACTTTTCCCTGTGACACAAGCATACTGCCGATGGGCTCTGAGTCCGCGACCGCATCCACTTCTCCTTTGTCCAGAGCTAGACCCAATTCCCCCGCCGGAAACACGAGCCATTGCACCTCTTTTTTCGGATCAATTCCATTCGCGCCGAGAACGCGATTAGCAAAAATAAACGGCGGCGTTCCCATTCCCGGCACACCGATGCGTTTACCCCAAAGATCTTTTACGGAATGAATATTTCCTTTCAACGACGCCTGCACCCGTAAACAGCCACGATGGATTCCGCCGGTAAATTTCACGTCCAGCCCCTGCTCAATCGGCTTGAGAAAATACATGATCAAGTGGTGCGTCACGTCATATCCGCCGAGTGCCAGCACGTCTTTGTAGTTCGACCACTCACATTTCACGAGCTCTACATCGAGACCCTCATCCTTGAAAAAACCTTTTTCAACTGCAGTAAAAATTGGCGCTTCACAAGTCAGCCCGATGTAGCCAACGCGCACTTTATTTGTCGCTGAAGTTTCTTCGCCCTTTTTGCAACCACCGACCAACAACGTCGCAATTACCGCCAAAATAAAATTGATCTTGTTCATTGTTATCTTTTCTCCCGACGCGTCAGCGCGACGAATGATTTAGTGAACGCAACTCGCTTTCAATTCCATATTCTCACTGGCGGAGTCTTGTAACGGAAATAACGTCTCGCTATCAGCGTGATGCTTTGTTGTTATCACGAGCAACCGCAAAATGGAACTTTGGCATCTGCGATATTTTCAAGCTGTGGCCGAGGAACTGAGTTTTTCTCGCGCCGCCCGCCGTCTGCACATCGCGCAACCCGCGCTCAGCCGCGCCGTCAAACAATTGGAAGCAACCCTCGACGCAAACGTTTTTGACCGCAGTCGCCATCATGTGAAGTTGACTCCCGCAGGCGCAGTTTTGCTCCGTGAAACAGAATTACTCCTGCAAAATTTTGAAGAAACCTTGCGACGCGTTCGCCGCACGGCTGCGGGTGAAGAGGGCGAACTTCGTCTCGGTTACATCGGTCCGCCAACCCAACCTTTTCTCGGTCGCTTGCTCCATGAATATCGAAAACGCTGTCCGCTCGTCGCCATTCACCTCGAAGAACGCACGCCCGAACGCGTTTGGGAAATGGTCGCCAAAGGTCGCTTGTCCGCTGCAATTACGCGTCCAGTTTTGACACATCAATCACTTGGTTTGCGCACACTTCTGCTGCGTCAGGAAAAACTTGGAATTGTTGTTCCATCGACGCATCCGCTCGCGAAGCGCCGTTTCGTTCCGTGGACGGCGCTGACGCGAGAACCGCTCATCGTTCTGGCACGCCGCGAAGGAATGGGATTACACGATGCGGTGATGGCCGGATGCCGTCGCGCCAATGTCACCCCTCGGCTGGCCCATACTCCCAGTTTGATCGGTACGGTCATAAGTTACGTGGAAGCTGGCGCCGGAATTGGAGTCGTCACCGAATCCATCGCCGCGCCCAGCATAGCGCTTCGTTTCGTTCCATTGAAACCAATTCAATTCGTTCCCCTCGTGTTGGTCTGGCAGGAAGACGAAGATGCTCCGCCCGTTCAACGATTTCGCGAATTGCTCTGCGAATGGAAAACCGCAAAAAAACTTTGGAAAGATTAAACTCGCGTTCCACTGCCCAAAACCGCTCGGCAACTTTTGAAATGAAATTTTGTTTTGCGACCAAGTCAAATCTAGGCGAAACATCTTCCATGAACTTAGACGCGGCCAACGCAATGATCCGATTACATGTCGAGCGAATGAATGATCTTTATGGAAAAGTCGTGTTCGATGAATGGACAATCATCTCCTTTCGTGATCAAACCGGACGCGTAATTTCCTATTCCGGGCCGCGCAAAGAAAGTTTTCAAAAGAGCTTTTCCAAGGACATCGAGGAACTGAAAGCGGAGCTGTTGAAAAAGAAGCATGAGCCAGGCGATTTTGAATTCGCACGCCACGGAACCGGGCACCTTTTTGATGCGTTCATCGTTGTTGGAAACGAATTTTATCTCATCTGGAACGCTACCGAGAAATCGATGCAAGATATCACGAAAGATTTCCGCTGGTTAAAAGCGCAGATTCCCTTCGCAGAATTGGCCGATCAATTTAGGGCAAATCCAGTGACAGCGTAAGTTCACGAGAAAACACCGCGGTAAAGAAAATATCCATACGAGGCGGATAGCAAAAAGCCAACGAGCCGCGGAAGCCGACCCAAAAATGCGACGAAGAAGAAGTGTATAATCGTTGCGCCAAGTAAAATGAGAATTCCGGTTGGAAAAGCTGTCGGCAGGGAAATCGAGTGGTAGAGTGCGAAAACTCCGACGCAGAGCGGAATGCAAATGTGACCATCGCCAACTTGTGAGGTGTAAATAATTTCGGGCCGCTTCGTCCAGCCGTAATAAAATGCCAGCAAAGCATTTGGCAAAACCATCAGCCAACCACTTAACAGCCCAAGATTTTTTGCGCTGACGAAACCGGTTTTGATCCGCAAAAGCCAATCCACCAGCCAATCGATGCTGATATAAATTCCATAAGCGCCAACTCCGAGCAGCATCAAATCGACGAGCAGCATCCACGAAAACACTTTGTTCTGCTGAACATTATTCTTCAGCACGTCGAAAATTTGAAAGCATTGCCAGAATAGAAAAAGGCCAATGAGAACAAACCCATCGCCGCGATCTATTTTCCCGTCCGAAGCCAGCGCCCAGACGGATCCGGTAAAAAAGAGAACGGCAGTCAAAGTGAGAAGGAGAGAAAGGCGATTGATTCGAGAAATTTTATTACCACCTTTTTCTCTGCCTCCACGCTTCTCCGTTTTTGGCGCAGACTTCCCTGGGACAATTGTCATTCCCCAAATCAGCGCGGGAAGTCCGATCAATAAAGTGAGATTGGTCACGTTGTTGACGAGGCAGTTGATCATGAGTTCTGCGCCTGATCGACTTTTGCTTCCAAGGAGAAATGCGAAAATCAAATTTCCCAAGCCAGAGCAATACGGCATCACCACTGTTCCCAAAACCGTTCCATCGACACCGTTATCGCTCATGGACTCAAGTCGCCAAATCATCAGCAACGATGCGACCAAAAAGAGAATCACGTAAAACCAAGGATTCGCCATTTGGTTTGTGTGTAGACTGGCGATCAGAAAATTCAAGTGGGGGAGTTAAGCAAGCTGCCGGTGCAGAGCCAATTTTGATTTAGAATTGATTATTTACGGAAAAAAAGCATTCATTGAAAAGAAAAAAGCCGAAACTTTCGTTTCGGCTTTTAATAAAGATCTGGCGGTAACCTACTCTCGCGGAAGCTATACAACCACTACCATTGGCAAGACTGCGTTTGACGGCCGTGTTCGGGATGGGAACGGGTCGGACCACAGCTTTATGACCAC
>JBKJOZ010000179.1:0-9915 GCA_046595315.1 Limisphaerales bacterium | reverse complement strand
GCTCAGGCGCGTCGGGCGAAGTTAGCCCAACAATGATTAACGCCGCAGGACCGGGCGCGAGCGTTGGTTTGCTCACGGGCGGCGCGACCGCATCTACTTTTCGAAGTTGCGAAACCGCCACCGTCGCCAACACGCTGGTCGCCAAAATCGCCGCGCCAAGTCCAAATGCAAATTTCAATTTCGCCCATGTCATCAACCGCAGCGCTCCCTCGACGATCAGTCGCGCGGGTGTTTCCGACGTGAACTTCGCGGCGGACACGGCGGCGGCAACGGTGGTAGTGGGGGCCGCTTGCACGGAGTTCGCCGAAACTGCTCCAGCGATCACAACGGTCGTCAGCGTCAAACCACGCGTCGCAAAAATCGTTCGCAATTTTTCCAAACCACGCGAAACCCGCTTCTGCGCCGCACCTTCCTGCAAACCGAGTTCACTCCCCACTTCCTTCATGTTTTTGTTTTGAAAAAATCGCAGGACGAGCGCGGTGCGGTCTTGATCGCGCAACTGCGCCATCGCTTCATCCAAAAAAGGCGCGAGCTGTTCCCACGCGGCTTCGGCATTGGGCTGGTCTGCAATCGCATTCATGTGTGCCTCTTGTTCGCGGCGTTGACGTCGAGATTCGCGCTTGAGCGCATCCGCCGCAGCAAACCGCGTGGTTCGATAAAGCCAGCCGGGTAAAATGGTTTCGGGATTTAGCGATCCAGCTTTGCGCGCTAAAATGATGAACACCGCTTGCGTGACTTCCTCAGCTAGATGTGGATCGCGCACCTGTCGCACCGCCGCTGAAAAAACCAAATGAACATGTCGCGACACCAGCGTTTCAAATGCTTGTTCAGATCTCCCGGCGGCATAATCCCTCAATAGCTCCATGTCGTTGCTCATCGTCCTACTCTATACATGGCCGCCGTACCGGGAAGCAGACAAAGAAATTTTAGGAATTGAGGGCCGCATCGGGAAACATTTTCCAATTGTGGACAACTGCTTGTGGGTGATGAATGTGCCACTTGGCATTCCTCAATAGCCAATCTGCGGGTCAAACTGAGATTTACGATAATCTATTTGCAATCACCAACGAACGACGGCAATTTTCCTGCCCTGCGTCGGGACGTAGCGTAGCCTGGTAGCGCGCTTGTTTCGGGTACAAGAGGTCGGGGGTTCGAATCCCCCCGTCCCGACCATTTTCCCTTCGACCATCGCTCATTTCTCTATCGGAAAAATAAAAAAAGCAGACTGATTTCTCAGCCTGCTTTTTCGTTTTTAAAATTCAACTTACGCTTTGTCGGATTTGGCGGCGCGCGGTTTGCGTTCCGGGCGGGCCGCATTTCCAACTCTTTCACTGGTGTAAACTTGTTGTTCACCGCGTTTGGCGCGCGTTTGGGTTCTCGGCGCTTCGGCGACGGGAGCGGCATTTTTGTCGGCGACCGGGGTGCTACTTTCCACACGAACTTTTAATGTGCTCTTCACGTCAGCGTGAAGTCGCAGTTCAACTTCAGTTTCACCCAACGCTTTGATTGGCTGTTCAAGATGAATTTTTTTCTTATCCAAAACAATGTCGAATTGCGTTTTGAGTTGATCGGCGATCATCCCGGCAGTGACGGTTCCGAAAATTTTGCCATCTTCACCGGTTTTGACGGAAACCACGCAGATCAATTTGGAAATACCCTTAGCGAGATCCGTCATCGTATTCAATTCATGCGATTCGCGTTCGGCACGACGTTGCTTGAGCGCTTCGAGGCGACGTTTGTTTGCGCCGGTCAACGGAACTGCAAAGCCTTGAGGAAAAAGATAGTTGCGAGCGTAACCAGCGGCGACTTTGACCTGGTCGGATTCGCCGCCAAGACCAACAATGTTGTGTGTAAGGATAACTTCAGTTTTTGCCATAAATTAAAAATAGTTGAGGATGGAATGATTGAGGTTGAACGTCTCGAATAACTTAAAAGGGAACATCGTCTTCTTCCGGCGGTGCACCGTCATCGCCTGCGGCTTCCACCACTGGCTTTGCTGCTGCTGGACGACTGCTGCGTTCCGTCAAATTAGTTGGAGTACCTTCACCACTACGCGTGCCGAGAAATTGGACGGTCTCCCCAACGACTACCATTTTACTACGTTTTTGATTTGTCTGTTTATCGTCCCATGTCTCGAGCTTTAGTCGCCCTTCAATCAAAATAGGACTGCCTTTGCGCATATATTGGCCAACATTTTCTGCCGTGCGTCCCCAAACTTCGACATCTACAAAAGTGACCTCTTCCTTAAATTCGCCTGCTTCGTTTTTCCATTTGTGATTCACAGCCAAACCAATCTTGGCAATGGCAGTTCCTTTAGGCGTGTAGCGCAATTCGGGATCGCGCGTCAGATTGCCGACGAGGATAACTTTATTGAAGCTGGCCATAACTCAACGATTATTTCGCCGCTTCTTCTATTGGAGCTGGCGCATTCGTAAAGATAACGCGGAAAATATCCTCGCTGCTGTTGAAGCGAGTGCGCAATTGCGCGAGCGAAGCAGGTTTCGTCTCAAATATCACGTTGACGTAGAAACCCGAGGTGTGTTTCCGGTCAGCCACGCGACTAAACGCTTTTTTATCCATTTTCTGCACGGTTTCCACTTTGCCGCCCGCAGAAGTGATTTCTGCGGAAATTTTGTCGATGACATCTTTGATGCCTTCTTCTTTGGCTGCGGTGTTTAAGATGAATAAACCTTCGTATCGTTTCACTTCAATTTCCTTTTTCTTCTTTGTTAACTACGCCGTTAAATTGACTCATCGCTTTTGCGATTCCTTCGCCAGCCCAACATTCAATCTGCTGTGCGGCCCGCGCCAAAATCTTCTCCAATAATTCTGTTTCGTCTTTGGCAAATTGCCCCAAAACGTGATTTGTTATTTGCCGCACGCTGTCTCGCCGGCCGATACCCATGCGCAATCTCGCGAATTCACGTGTGCCGAGGTGTTCCTCGATCGATTCCAACCCGTGATGTCCGCCACTACTACCGTTAGCGCGCAGTCGAATCTCGCCAAAAGGCAAATCCGCATCATCCACTGCCGACAAAATTTTCTCCGGCGGCAACCGAAAAAAAGCGGCCAAATTTTGGACCGCTTCGCCACTCGCGTTCATGAACGTTTGCGGCTGGCACAGAATAAATTTTTGCCCGTGCCGCTCCGCTTTCGCCAGACGTGATTTGAACTTCTTCTCAGTCGTCCAATCTGCCTTCCAATCGTGCGCCAATTTTTCGACCAACAAAAACCCAGCGTTGTGACGCGTTCTGGCGTATTCCTTGCCCGGATTTCCCAAACCCACAATGAGAAACATGTTTTCCACTGTAGAATCGGGAGTAACAGCACGCCGCTGTCCTTGAATTCCAGAATGACCGGAAGCCATTCCTTCCCAAATAAATTATTTTTTCTTTTCGGCCGGTTTCTTTTCGTCTGCCTTCGGAGCAGCCGCGGCTTTGTCGCCCGCTTTGGCTGGAGCAGCACCCGCCGCGCCTTCTTCTTTTTTCTCCTTGGTCATTTCGACCGGAGCCGCTTCACCTGCAGCAGCAGCGGCAGCAAGTTCTTGAGCTTCGGTCAACGGAGCAGCCACCGCGATGACAGAAATATGTTTGTCACCCAAAATTTCGACACCCTCGGGCGCCTTGAGGTCTCCGATGTGAATGGATTGGCCAATTTCCAGCGCACTGACGTCAACCGTGATGACTTCAGGTAAATTTTTTGGCAGAGCGCGAACTTTAATTTTGTGAAGAACATGTTCAAGAACGCCACCACCACTTTTGACCCCGGCGGCTTCGCCAGCGCTTTCGACTGGAACCATGATTGTCACTTTTTCATTCGCAGCGACTTCATGCAGATCGACGTGTAAAACTTTTCCACTCAATGGATGGTGTTGCACTTCCTGAACGAGAGCCAAGCGCTTGGCATCACTGCCGACAACGAGATCGACCAAGACGTTTTCTGAAGCGGAGTGATGAATCAATTCGTCGAATTCTTCGACATCGATTTCGAGATTCTGCGGCTTGGTTTGTCCACCGTAAACAACGGCAGGGACGCGACCGGTGGTGCGCAATTTTTTAACTTCACCACGACGAACTTGCGTGCGTGGAAACGCGTTCAATAATACAGATTTCATTTTTCTTAAAGCTGGCCAACGCCCTAACTGGTGCGTCCGCCTTTAAATTCAAACAACGAAGTAATTGAGGAATTACAATTTATCCGCTTAATCGCTTCGCCTAAAAGTCCCGCCACTGACAAGGTGGTGATCTTCACCCCGTCAATCGCGGGGCGTAAGACAGTATCAGTGGTTATTAGTTCGTCAATATTGGATTTTCGCAATCTTTCGATTCCTAAATCGTTTAAAATGGCATGCGAAACGCAGGCAATAATTTTCTTCGCGCCCTTCTTTTTCAACAGGGCGGCCGCCGTTGTTAAAGTGCCCGCAGTCTCGGTTAAATCGTCCACCATTAAAACGTTTTTCCCGCGAATCTCTCCGATGACGGTCATTGATTCAATTTCCGTCGCGCTCTTTCTGCGTTTCGCCACGATGGCCAATCCTGTTTCCAAAACCTGGGAATAGGCATGCGCCATTTTCAATCCGCCAACGTCCGGGCTGACCACAACAAAGTTTTCAAGTTTCTTCTTCTTCAAATATTCGTACATGACCGGCGCGGCGTAAAGGTGATCAACTGGAATATCAAAAAAGCCCTGAATTTGTTGCGCGTGCAAATCCATCGTAAGAATTCTCTGCGCACCGGCCGCAATCAAGAGGTTGGCCACGAGTTTTGCGGTGATGGGAACGCGCGGCTGATCTTTACGATCCTGACGGGCGTATCCATAAAAAGGTAACACCGCGGTGATCCGCGACGCACTGGCGCGACGCAACGCATCCATCATGATGAACATTTCCATCAAATTATGATTCGTGGGCGGACAGGTCGATTGCACGACGAAGACATCTTCGCCGCGAACGTTCTCTTCGATTTTCACGAAGGTTTCGCCGTCGGGAAAGGCGCTGACGGTGCATTTGCCCAATTCCATTCCGATGGACGCCACGATGGCCTTGGACAAAACCGGGTTGGATGTGCCGGCAAAAATTTTCACAATGGTTTCGTTAAAAAAATAAAAACCACCGCAGTGGTGGTTTGATCGCGGGCAAACTTTAGCCGCGAGTTTCGACCATGCAAGTCCTATTCAGGTTTGCGCGAATCTTTTTTGCTCAACGAGCAATCCAACCGCCGCCAACCACCAAATCGTCCTGATAAAACACGCAGGCTTGTCCTGGCGTAATGGCGCGTTGCGGAATTTGCAACTTTACTTTCGCAGAACCGTTTCCGTTTGGAGTAATTGTCGCCGCCGTTCCAGCATGATTGTAACGAATCTTCGCGCTTGCTTCGATTTGCGCGGGCGGCGTTTCGTACGGAATCCAATTGCATCGCTCGACCACAAACTCGTCACGCTCCAACATAAAATCGTCGCCGACAATCACGCGATTATTCGCCGGATCAAGTTCAATCACGTAAAGCGGTTTCGCTGAAGAAATGCCCAAACCTTTGCGTTGGCCGATGGTGTAAAATTCGATTCCATCGTGTTCGCCCAACTTTTTGCCGTTCGTGTCCACGATGTCGCCGCGGTGTTTCTCCACGAGTTTCGCCTGCTGCAAAAATCCGCCGTAATTATTATCCGGCACGAAACAAATTTCCATGCTCTCTTCTTTGTCGGCGGTCTTGAGCTGGCATTCCCGCGCCACTTCGCGCGTGTCGGCTTTGGTCTTTTCGCCAAGTGGAAACATTGAAAATGCCAATTGATCCTGCCGCAGTGAAAACAGAAAATAGCTTTGATCCTTGCGCGCGTCCCGGCCCCGTTTCAGCAGCGTTCGGCCTTCTGGCGTCGTCTCAACCCGCGCGAAATGTCCCGTGGCAATTTTCTCGGCGCCCAATTGTTTGGCCCGCGTGATCAAAGTTCCAAACTTCAAAGTCTGATTGCACATCACACACGGATTCGGAGTGCGACCCGCGCGATATTCGTCCGCAAAATATTGAATAACCTTGTTTTGGAACTCCGCTGCCTCGTCGATTAGGTAATACGGAATCCCCAACTTATGACAAACACTCCGGGCGTCCATAACCGCTTGAGGCCCGCAACATTTGTCCTCCGCGCGCGACACACAGTCTTGCGGCCAAAGTTTAAGCGTCACGCCGACGACGTCAAATCCTTGCTCTTGCAAAAGCGCCGCCGTGGCCGAGGAATCGACTCCTCCGCTCATCCCGCACAACACGCGTGTCTTCTTTTTTTCCGTCACAGGGCGCGTAATATAATTGGCGCAAATGAAAACGCGAATGGAAACAACGCTATCCGACAGGAGCACCGCCGCGCGCGTCTTGTCTGAAAACGAAAAATAATTACGGCCCAAAGCCAGCAACTTATTTATTTACGCAGCGACGAATTACACCGATGCGCAAGTCAAAACGAAAAGCTGGTCGCGCAACTCAGCAAGCAATTGCACCAAGGCTGGAAAAAGGCGTTGCCGAAGTTTGAATGACTCAGCGCCAATCGCGCCTACTCTCTCAAACCTTCGTTCTGAAATAGTCGATCGTCTTGACCAAGCCTTCGGCCAACGGAACGTGCGGTTCCCATTTTAATAATTTTTTGGCGCGGGTGATGTCAGGTTTGCGCTGCTTCGGGTCGTCTTGCGGCAACGGTTTGTGAACAATTTTACTTTTGGATTTTGTCGCTTTGATGATGGCCTCGGCGAATTGCAACATCGTCATCTCCACCGGATTGCCGATATTCACCGGCTCGTTGGTGTCACTCATCATCAACCGGTAAATGCCTTCAATCAAATCGGAGCAATAGCAAAAGCTGCGGGTCTGCGTGCCTTTTCCGAACATGGTAATTGGTTGATTCCGAAGGGCCTGACTGATGAACGCGGGGACGACGCGACCATCGTTGAGGCGCATCCGCGGGCCATAAGTGTTGAAAATGCGAACAATCTTGGTGTCGATGCCGTGCTGGCGATGATAAGCCATGGTGAGCGCTTCACCGAATCGCTTGGATTCATCGTAACAACCGCGCGGGCCGATGGTGTTGACATTCCCCCAATAATCTTCGGTCTGCGGATGAACGAGCGGGTCGCCGTAAATTTCTGACGTGGAGGCGATCAAAAATTTTGCGCCTTTTTCTTTCGCCAAACCAAGCGCCTTGTGCGTGCCGAGAGAGCCGACCTTCAAAGTTTGAATCGGCAATTCCAGATAATCAATCGGGCTGGCGGGCGAGGCAAAATGCCAGATGTAATCGACGGCGTCGTGGAGAAACAGAAACTCGGTGACGTCTTGTTGAATGAATTTAAAATTCCGATTACCAGAAAGGTGATCAATATTTTCCACGCTGCCGGTCACAAAATTGTCGATGGCAATAACTTTGTGGCCGCGCGCGATGAGCAAGTCGCAAAGGTGCGAGCCGAGAAATCCCGCGCCGCCGGTGACTACGGACGTGGGTTGTTGCGCTTTGTTTTTTTTCTTCGCCATAAAGTTTTAAGAAATTAAACCTATTTGCCAACGAGGCACAGAGATTGAGAAAATCTTCCTCAAAACTTCTGTGCCTCGGCCGCAAACGTTTTGCAAATTATTTCGCGCCCTTGGCGAACAACACCGCAGGAATCGTGCGCCAAAGAATTTTTATATCGAGCCAGAGCGACCAGTTGTCGATGTATTCCAAATCCAATCGCACCCAATCTTTGAAATTCGTCACTTGATTGCGACCACTGACTTGCCAAAGACACGTCAGTCCGGGCTTGACGCTCAAACGGCGGCGATGCGCGAGGTCATCAAAACGTTTTACTTCTGCGACCGGCAATGGACGCGGTCCCACCAAACTCATTTCACCGCGCAGGACGTTGAGCAGCTGAGGAAACTCATCAATGCTGGATTTCCGCAACCATCGGCCAATCGGCGTGGTGCGCGGATCATTTGTCACTTTAAAAACCGGACCGGACATCTCGTTCATCGCCGTGAGTTCATGTTGGCGTTGCTCGGCGTTTGTCACCATGGAACGGAATTTATACATCGTAAACGGATGGCCATTGAGTCCGCTGCGCAATTGCTTGAAAAAAATCGGGCCGGGCGAAGTGAGCTTGATGGCCAGCGCGGCGAACAAAATAACCGGTGAACAAACCAGCAGCAAAACCGACGCGCCGACGAGGTCTAACAATTGTTTCACCACGGCTTGCCAGGAATTTTCCGGGCCGGTGTGAAAAACTAAAACGGGACGTCCGTAAAAATCGTCGAAGCTGGTCCGGGCGATTTGCGTTTTGAAAAAATCCGCCACGAGCCAGGTTTCCACCCCTTCGAGTTCGCAAGCCAGAATTGCTTTTTCAACTTGCCCGAAGAACGTGTGCTTGGCGTTGATGATCACCCCGTTGACGGAATGTTCGTGCAGAAAATGGAGCAATTGTTCAACCGACGTTTCGTTCAAGTCAAACTCGGCCACGATTTCCACTTCTTCATGAGATTTGCTTTTGATTTCACTATGCATACGCACGGTGTCTTCTTTCGCGCCCAGAAGGATGAGCCGTCTTTTCCGGTGTGTTTGGCCGAAATGACTTTTATTGCCAAGACGCATCATTTCCTCTTTCAGAAAAATAAAAAGAAAACTGAGCGGGCCGAACAAAACAATCACGGCACGCGGAGTCGTGATGCGCGACATGTAAAGGATCAACACAAAGGCAACCGTGATGATCAAACAGGCTTTGAAAAGAATCCACGCGGTCAAGCGCCGCGACGCCAGCGACGGACGTTTGTAAAAACCTTGCAGCTCCAAAATCAGCGGGGAAATAAAGCCGATGACGAGATACATCCAATTGTAATCGGGAATGGCGTTGCTGGCGTCGCCGAGCAAATTAAATCCGAAAACATTGATGGTGCCGGTGGTTTGTGCGCGAAACCAATGCGCCAACCAAAAAGCTACAGTGATGAGCGCGGCATCCATCAATTGATGGAGTTGCGTTCTCATTTTGCGATCTCGTCGGAGCATATTTACTGAAAATTATCTTAATCAACGCCGCAACTCATTGGGAAGCAGTTTGAATTGTTACCGGCGCGGTGGCCGAATGTTTTCCAGTGGCGAGTTGAAAATCGGGCACCGACGCTGCGATGAATTGCTGGAGGTGATTGTAAGTTTCCTCCTCTTGCCCCGGCAGGCAGCGCGAAAAATAACTGATGTAAGCCCAGCGTTCCAACGTGCCGGTTTGCAAAAGACTTTTGGCCATCGACCACATCCGCTCGTCATGGCTGGCCGTGAGTTTCTGATCAGCGACAAACCAATAAACATAAATCCCGCGCAGGAGAAATGGGTTGCCGTTTTCATCCTTGGTTCGAATGCTGGCAGTCAATTTCATGACTGATAAATCGTAGGGATGAGGGCGATTTATTTTTAAATTTACGACTTCTTCTCGCTCAATCGTCCACCCCTGTCCCGTCAAACAAAACTGCGGTTTGTGAATGCTGGTGCGGTCTTGCCCCATCAAAACCACGCTGACGTCGGCGTTTGCGCCGTTGGTCGTCCAGTAGCGGCGGCGCCCGAAAGTGGTGTCCTTCGGAAGCATGTTCATTTCGATTTCCGTGATGGGCAGTGCTTGAGATAAATGGCCTGGAATATTTTCCGGTAAAATTACCGTGGTCTTGGCGACTTGATTGGTTTTCTCATCGAGCAAAGGGACGTTGCCAAGCCGGACGCCAGGGTTGCCCAATTTTTGATTGCCTTTGAGGTTGAACAAAAAAACGGCGGCCGCGCTGATCAACACCAGCGCGGTGGGGAATAAAATCCAGTTGGTTTTCTTCATGTGGTTTGAGGTGGGGCAACCGTCTTCTTGGAATCGCGTTCGCCCAACCATGCGCCCATCAAAAGCATCGCAACGATCGCCACCACGTAAGTTAAAAA
>JBKJOZ010000078.1:0-8407 GCA_046595315.1 Limisphaerales bacterium | reverse complement strand
GTCGAGAGCCGCATCCGCTCAATCTCTTCGTTCACGCTGGAATCTTTTTCAATAAACGTGTCGGTGCGCGGGATGTAGGCCTCAGGCTGATAATAATCAAAATAGCTGACAAAATATTCGACGGCGTTCTTCGGGAAAAACCCTTTAAACTCTGCGTAAAGTTGCGCCGCCAAAGTTTTGTTGTGGGAGATGACGAGGGTTGGGCGCTGGACGTTTTTGATGACGTTCGCGATGGAAAAAGTTTTCCCGGAACCGGTGACGCCGAGGAGTGTTTGATGTTTCGCCCCGGACAAAAAACCTTCCGTCAGTTTCGCAATCGCCTGCGGCTGATCTCCAGCGGGTTGATAAGAGGAAACAAGTTCAAACATTGCGCGCGAACTTACGAGCGGAGCAGGGGAGTGTCAACGCGAGCGAGGTTGCCCAACTTGCCTTTTCTTCGACGAGGCATACGTTAAAAAGTAGATACAAAAGGAGCTTATGAAAGACCTCGAACACACTAATCATTGGATCAAAATTCACGGCGATCTTGTCATCGACATTGTCCGCATTTACCTCGGAATTGGCCTGTTTTGGAAAGGACTCTACTTTGCTTCACACACCAATTATTTGATTGGTTTAATGGAAGAATCGGGCGCGCTTTGGTTCGCAACGGGAGCAGTGGCTCATCTCGTGATTATCGCGCATTTGGTTGGCGGGTTTTTCCTGACCATTGGGTTGCTCACGCGGGGAGCGGCTCTTATTCAAGTGCCCGTCCTGATGGTGGCTGTTTTTTTCGTCAATTTTGGAAAAGCGTTCGGCGCGATGCAGCAACGTGAAAATTTAGAATTTAGCGCGCTGGTTTTATTTCTTCTCGTCCTTATTTCCATCTACGGCGCGGGTCGCTGGTCGGTGGATTATGCGCTCGCCCGAAAACAAAATGAGGATCTGTTTCGGACGCAAGAAAATGAAACGCGATTGGCTTAAAGTCCGCTAATCACTTTTAATTCCTGCAATTGATTTGATCGGTCGAGGTTAAGCAAACAGAAATTCACCGAGTTCCCAACTGACAAAGAATTTTTCAATCCTACGAGTTGCGCCGGTTTTTCTGAAAAGTGCGACCAGACTTCGCGCCAGGAATAATTCAACATTTCTGCCGCGCGAAAAATTCCATCAATCGGCCGCAACGCAGAGCCAGCGAAATTCGTTTTGCCCGGTTGGCGAACAATTTGATCCGCGCCTACTTCGAGCTCCAGGTTCGCTAGGTTATATTTTCCCGGCGGAGCGCCAGCGGCGGACATGGCGTCGGTCGTGTAATAAATATTTTGTGGCAACACGCGATGAATGAGGCGAAACAGAGCAGGGGAAACGTGGATTTTATCGGGAATCACGCTAACGGTAAGTTCCGTTGTTTCAAAAATGCGCCAGAGAATGTTGTCGTGGCGATCAAGTTCGCGAGGGCACCCGTTGGCTAAATGCGTAAAACCGGTTGCGCCCGCTTGAGCGGCTTCATGCAACATTTCCGCTGACGCATTGGTGTGGCCCAGACTGATTTTTATGCCCAGCGATTTGGCGAAAGCAATGGCATCAATTGCTCCACCTCGTTCGGGTGAAATGGTCAGAAGCAGAGGATCGCTTTCTGTAATCGCACGCAGCTCAAGAATTTTTTCCCGCGTCGGATCGCACATGAGAGCCGGATTATGTGCTCCATGAAAACCAGGCTGGTCCGAAAGAAATGGGCCTTCGATATGCCAGCCGGCAATGGTGTTTTTCAATTCCTCGGACTGTGCGCGCAGTTTTTTGAAATGCCGTAAACGCGCTGTAAGTTTTTCCCATTCGTCGGTAATGAGAGTGAGAAAAAATTGCGCGCAACCATCGCGACGAAGTTGGCGCGCAGCGGAAACCAAATCGTCAGCAGTCACGTTGTCCTGCTGAAAATCAACGCCGCCGTAGCCGTTGATTTGAACGTCGAACAGTGCAGGAGCGATCCAGGAATTTTTCGGCGCGGACGAAATTTCATCTATGCTGGTAATCACTCCATTTTTCCATCGGACGCAAACGGGTTTGCCGGTGGAGAAATGGTGCGCGCTGATTTCGCCTTCGTTCATTGCTTGGGATTTTTGACAGAATTTACAGAATGAACAGAATTTTTTGCGGACAAGCGTGATTGGATGCCGGTTTCTTGACATCAAATCCACGTTCAAGAACACTCCCCGCCTTATGGCCGAACCGAAAAGTAATGAGTTGATGGAGAAGATTGTCTCGCTGTGCAAACGGCGCGGATTCGTTTTTCAATCGTCTGAAATTTACGGCGGCATCAACGGTTTTTGGGATTACGGCCCGCTTGGCGCAGAACTCAAACGCAACGTGAAAGAACTTTGGTGGAACACGATGACCCGCCAACGCGACGATGTGGTTGGTCTTGAAGCCACGATCATCATGCACCCACAAATCTGGCGCGCGAGCGGACATGTGGAAACGTTTGCGGATTTGATGAGTGAATGCCCGTTGACCAAAAAGCGCGTTCGTACAGACCAGGTCGAACCCCAAAATGGCATTGCGTATTTTTGGACGGGCGCTGTTGATCCTGCTGGCAAAAGTTCGAGCGAATCGTTTTCAGTTTTGATCGCTTTGGGCAAACCGCCGGAGAGTGCCCGGAAAAGTGCGACGCAATTTTACGAACTTCGCGGAATTAATTCACCCACTCTGCAAGGTGAGCGCAGCGAAAAACTTGAAAACACGGTTTTGTATCATCCCGAAAGTGGTGCGCGTTTATCCGAGCCGCGCCCATTTAATCTGATGTTCAAAACGTATGTGGGCCCGGTGGAATCCGAAGACAACGTTGCTTATCTGCGCCCCGAAACGGCTCAAGCAATCTTCGCTCAATTTAAAAACGTTTTGGAAACTTCGCGTGTAAAAATTCCATTCGGAATTGCGCAAGTGGGAAAAGCGTTTCGCAATGAGGTGACGCCGCGCAATTTTACATTTCGTTCACGTGAATTTGAACAGATGGAATTAGAATTTTTCATAAAACCCGACGAAGCGGTTGAAGCAATCCAGGGCGCTGTGACCACTGTCCCCGCGACCGGTCATCCGGGCGAACCGCAGCCGAATTGGGGCTGGCAAGCCTGGCATCAATATTGGGTGGAAGAACGCGTGAAATTTTATGAAGGCATCGGGCTTTCACGCGAGACTCTCGGATTTCACATTCAAACTGCCGAAGAGTTGGCGCACTACGCGCGCGCTTGCACCGATATTTTGTTCAAATTTCCGTTCAGCAAACGCGATGAAAAAGGCGAACTCAAAGGCGAGGAATTAGAAGGCATCGCCGCCCGCAGTGATTTTGATTTGTCACAACACGAACGTTGTTCCGGAAAACCGATGGGGGTTTTCGACGACGAACTTCGCGGGGCGTGGGCTAAATTGGACGACGCAAAAAAGCAGGAACTTTCTCAACGCTATTACGAATCGCGTTTGAAATATCTGACGAAGATGGGGGTTGAGAGTGCGAAAGCGGAAAAGCAGGCCAAGGAAAATGCCGAAGGTTTGGCGAAGGGAAATTACATTCCGCATGTGATCGAACCGAGCGCTGGTGTGGATCGTTTAATTCTCGCGCTGATTTCCAATGCCTACTCCGAAATCACCGAAACGGACGGCAAGGGAAAAAGCGAAACGCGCGTGATTATGAAATTTCATCCGCGCGTCGCACCGATCAAAGTCGCCATTTTCCCGTTGATGAAAAATAAGCCTGAACTCGTCGCCAAGGCGTTAGCGGTTCGCGAGTTGTTACGACCGTGGATGAATGTTTTTTACGACGATGGCGGTTCGATTGGTCGACGTTACGCACGGCAAGACGAAGCCGGAACGCCCTTCGGCGTGACAATTGATTTCGACACACTCGGGGAAAAACCGGAATCGCTCGACACCGTCACTTTGCGTGATCGCGACACGATGCAGCAAACGCGCGTGAAAATTTCCGACTTGCTCCCGATGCTGTTGGAAAAAGTTCGATGAGTGAAAGTGTTTCAAAAAAGTCGGCGCGCATTTCTTATGCGATCATGGCAATTCTGCTGATTGTCATTGGCGTCTTCCATATTGGAACGGTCGTGTTAGCAGCTCTCTTCGGTTACTTCGCGTTGGAACGCTTCAGTTTCGGGCGTAGCAAATTTCTCGCGGTAACTCTTTATCTATTGTCCGTTCTTCTGATCAGTTACGGACTTTTTTATTTTTCACGGCAAGCCTATGTGGCGCTTCCGAAAATGGCGGAAGCGACGATTCCGGCGGTGGTGAGTTATGGAGAACGGACCGGAATTGAAATTCCTTTCACCGATTACGCGAGTTTGAAATCAGTGGCGATGAGTGAAGTGAAGGAAAGATTTGGCAATATTGGCCGCTACGCTGGAGTCGTTTTTTTACATTTGGCAATGCTGCTCATCGGGTTGGTCATTGCAGTAAGTCTGTTTCTCAATGCGCGTTGGGAAGTAGAGGACGAACCGGGTTCGGTCCAAAACAGCATTTACTCGACGGTCGTGCAGGAATTAGTGCTTCGGTTTCACAACTTTTACCGCAGTTTTGGAACGGTCATCGGCGCGCAAATTATTATTTCACTCTTCAACACTGCATTCACCTGCGGCTTCCTCCTCTGGAACGGATTTCCATATGTCATGGTCATTCTCGTGTTGACGTTTCTCTGTGGGCTGTTGCCGATTATCGGCAATATTTTAAGCAATATTTTGATCGTCGGACTTGGCTTTACCATTTCGCCAAAAATGGCGCTTATCTCGCTTGTTTTCCTGGTGGTGATTCATAAGCTCGAATATTTTCTGAACAGCAAAATTATTGGTGACCGCATCAAAAACCCGATGTGGCTCACGCTCATTGGAATTGTCCTGGGCGAGAAATTAATGGGAATTCCCGGGATGATTCTTGCTCCCATCGTTTTGCATTACATTAAATTTGAAGCGTCGCGAAATAAAATTTCAGACATCTCTGCTCCATCGGTGGTGCCCTTGGAAAACAAGTGAAAGTAGTTATCTTGGGTGCGTCGGATGTTCTTTTAAAATCATTTACCGCTAAATCCAATTTTCATGGCTGAAGTTAAACAACGCGCGCCAACGCTTTACATCATCATCGCCCTCAAAATTTTTAAGGGACTTTTGCTGCTCGCCGTGGCCGTTGGCGTTTATCGGTTGATTGGCAAAAATCTGAACGCCAACTTTGACGATCTTTTGCGGTGGATGCATTTGGATCCGGAGAGAAAATTTTTCGCCAGCTTGGGCGATAAGCTGGAATCGATCACTCCGGGCAATCTGCGGTGGCTGGCTACAGGGACACTTTTATATAGCTTATTTTCTTTGGTCGAGGGGGTCGGATTGATTTTTCGCGTGAGTTGGGCCGGTTGGCTGGCGATTGGTGAATCGGCTTTTTTTATTCCCATCGAAATGTATGAACTGATGAAAGGTTTTTCCGCGACCGTGTTCGTCATTTTGTGTCTGAACATTATTATCGTTTGGTATCTTTTCCGAAATCGAGTGCGCCTTTTTCGCCATCACTGATTGAGACAACGCACTAGACTCTCAGAAAAATTTCCTCTACGTTCCCGCAATGTCGAAACCGGCCAAAAATGGCGGAAATCCTGATTTGCCTTTTGAAGAGGCGCTGAAAAAACTCGAGACAATTGTCGAGTCGATGGAAGCGGAAGATTTGCCGTTGGAAATGCTGCTGGCGCGTTTTGAAGAAGGAACCCGGTTGGCGAAAGTTTGCCAGACAAAATTGTCTGAAGCTGAATTAAAGATCCAGGAATTAGAAAAAAATGCGGCGGGCGACCTAGTCTTGAAACCCGCGCAATTCGCCGAAGATTGAGTGCAGAATGACTTTTTATCCCACACAACTAAACCCAAACTATGAGCCGTTATCTCGAAATGGTTGACCATCCTTCACACGTCAAAAAACTGACCATGCCCCAATTGCAGGAATTGGCGGAAGAAGTCCGTTATGAACTTATCACCAAGCTGGCGGCTAATGGCGGTCATCTTGGACCGAACCTGGGTGTGGTCGAATTGACTATCGCGCTGCATAAAGTTTTTTCCACACCGCACGACAAATTTGTCTGGGACGTGAGCCATCAGGTTTACGTGCACAAACTTTTGACTGGGCGCAAAGATCGTTTCCACACCATTCGCACGACGAACGGCCTAAACGGTTTTGCCCTGCGCACTGAAAGCGAACACGATTGCTTCGGCGCGGGTCACGCGGGAACGGCTTTGTCCGCAGCCCTCGGTATGTGCGCCGCTCGCGACCAAAAAGGGACGGACGAAAATGTCGTCTGCATTTTTGGCGACGCCGCCTTGACCAACGGAATTTCATTTGAAGCGCTGAACAACGTGGCGCACACCACGAAAAAATTCATCGGCATTCTTAACGACAACGAGTGGAGCATCGCGAAAAACGTCGGCGCCATTTCCAATTACTTAAACAAGCTGATTACCAATCCGCGTTATAATCGGCTGCACAGCGATTTTGAACGCTGGTTAAAAAAGTGGGGAGCCAAAGGCGAGCTCGCCGTCAAACTTGGGCACAAAGCCGAAGAAGCGCTCAAAGGTGTTTTGTCGGACGTGGCGTTGAAACCGAATCCGGACAATGAACTTACCGACGGCCGTGGCGGCGCGGGCAGCAGCATGATTTTTGAAGAGCTGGGCATCCGTTATTTTGGTCCGATTGACGGCCACGATTTACCTTTGCTCATCAGCGTCATGGAATTTGCCAAAACGTGTGAAATGCCCATCGTCATTCACGTTTTGACGAAAAAAGGAAAAGGCTTCGAAGCCGCGTTGAATCAACCGGAAAAATTTCATGGTCTCGGGCCTTACGACGCCAAGACTGGCGCAACTCCAGCGACCAAGCCGGGAACTCCGCCAAATTATCAGGACGTCTTCGGGCAAACGATGGTGAAGCTTTGTCAGAAAGATAATTCTGTTGTCGGAATCACCGCCGCAATGCCGACCGGCACTGGCTTGAAATATTTAGAGAAAGCGATGCCGAACCGATATTACGACGTGGGAATTGCCGAGGAACACGGCGTGATTTTCGCGGCGGGGATGGCGACGATGGGATTCCGTCCGGTGGTGGCGATTTATTCCACGTTTTTGCAGCGCGCCTACGATTGCATTCATCACGATGTTTGCTTGCAGGATTTGCCGGTAATTTTTTGCATGGATCGCGCCGGACTGTCCGCGAACGACGGTCCGACCCACCATGGTTTATTTGATATTTCGTATTTGCGCTGTTTACCAAACGTGGTCGCGATGGCGCCCTCAAACGAAGATGAACTTCAGGATATGATGTTCACTTGCACGCACATCAATCATCCCACCTTTATTCGTTATCCGCGTGGAGCGGCCGAAGGTGTTCCAATTAAAGATCAACCCAAGTTGATCGAAGTGGGCAAAGCGGAAGTGGTCCAGAATTTTTCCAGTAACAAAGGAAAAAAAATCGCGCTGTTCGGTTTGGGAAACATGCTGTCGCTGGCCAAGAAAGTCGCAGCACAACTCACCGCCGAAGGTTACGATTGCGCGGTGATCAATCCCCGATTTACCAAACCCATTGACGAGGCTTGCACCGAGTTTTTTGCACGCGCCGCCGATTTGGTGGTGACGATGGAAGATCACGCGCTCATGGGTGGTTACGGCAGCAGCGTTTTGGAATGTCTGGCCGACAAGAAAATTTCCACGCCGGTGGTCCGCATCGGTTGGCCGGATGTTTTTGTCGAACATGCTTCAACGGTGGATTACCTCCGTGAAAAACATGGGTTGACCGTCGCGAATACTGTGGCGCAAGTGAAGGCGCAATTTGTGACGCCGAAAACAATTGCCCTTACGGCGGTGGCCTAACTTCTAAAAGCGTCAGAAAATCAGAAAGCTATTCTTGATTTTCTGACGCTTGTCCCTATCAATCTTCGCTCAATTTTAAACTGAACATTAACATGGCCTACAAAGACATTACCCCACCCGCAGGCGGCAAAATTACGATTGCAAACGGCACGCTGAACGTTCCGAAAAATCCGATCATCCCTTTCATCCGTGGCGACGGCACTGGCTCTGATATCTGGGCGGCGAGCGAACGTGTTTTCAATGCCGCTGTGCTCAAGGCGTATGGCGGTGACCGGAAAATTTCTTGGTTCGAAGTTTACGCGGGCGAAACGTCGAAGAACAAATTCGATAATTGGTTGCCGGATGACACGGTGGAAGCGTTCAGAGAATTTCTTGTCGGCATCAAAGGGCCGTTGACCACGCCGATTGGCGGCGGCATTCGTTCGCTCAATGTCGCGCTGCGTCAGATGCTTGATCTCTACGTTTGCTTGCGGCCGGTGCAATATTTTACCGGCGTTCCTTCGCCCGTAAAACATCCGGAGAAAGTGGACATGACCATTTTC
>JBKJOZ010000400.1:0-3983 GCA_046595315.1 Limisphaerales bacterium | reverse complement strand
AAGGTTTTCCACGGTTCACCAATTCGCAGCTTCGTCCACCAAATCAATTCGCCGAATACCTGCGCATGGCGACGGAAAAATCGCTCACCCGCTGCGGCGTGGATAAATTTGATTTGTCGCTGGTGTAGCCGACGGAATCTGGATTGTGCAGGAGCAACAAATCGAATTTATCGACGCCGCAGCGGGCGAGCGACTTTTCCGTTGCCATCCGAAGATATTCGGCGAATTGATTCGGTGGACGGAGTTGCGAATTGGTGAACCGAGGAAAACCTTTCGAGCCTTCGCGTTTGCCGAGATAAAAGTCGTGGCCGATGGCGCCGACGAGACAATACGAATCGCGGGGCAAACCTTTCAGCGCGCGACCAATCAATTCATCCGCGCCGCCGCTGCCGTAAACATCCGCCGTCATGAAAGTGCGAATGCCTTTTCGATAAGCGTGTTGAACGACTTCGATCCAGCGCTCGTCCGAAAGTGCTTCACCGTAATTCATGAAACGTCCGCCGTTCCAGGTTCCATAAGCTGTGCGTGTTAAATCCATAAAATTTTTTCGTAGCCGCGTCTCGGAAGAGCGCGGACTGGTTAAATAGTAACGAGGCTCCAAGTTCGCCGCTATCGGAAAATTCCCGCGCTCTACCGAGGCGCGGCTACGAGAGCATTTCGCAAAAGAACTTTTCTTTTCTGAACGGAATTGCAGAATCTCGGTCAGCACATCTGGGAAAACACGGACGTCATGAAATCTCAAACTCTTTTAATCCTTTCTTTGGTTGGCAATCTTAGTCTCGGCGCGGCGGCTTATCATTTTGTCCGGGCTAAAAAGCAGCCAGAACACGGGATGAATGGCGAAACATCAGCGGCCGAGCCATCAGGAGGAAAAAAAGCAAACCAAGCCAAAGGAATCACGCGGAAATTAGTGGTGACGAATTATAACGCGGACGAGTTCACGTGGCACAACGTCGAGGCGCAGGATTACAAGGATTACATTGCCAATTTGCGCTCGGTCGATTGCCCCGAAGAAACGATTCGCGACATTATTACGGCCGACGTTAATAAACTTTACGCCGAAAGGTTCAAACAATTGCGCGAGCCAGAAACCGAATCTAAATATTGGAAGTCGGAACGGTCGCGGAGCCAATCCAAAGAGGGCTATGAGCGTCAGAAAAAATATCGCGCTCTGGAAAAAGAAAAAACGGCGTTACTCGTCGAACTTTTGGGTGTGGATCCGAACAAGGAGCGCAACAAAGAGATGGGTTATTTCGATTATTGGGAACGCCAATACAGTTTTTTGCCGGAGGAAAAAAGGGAAAAGGCTCGGCAGGTGCAGGAAAAATACGAAGAGCAACGACAGGAACTTTATCGCAACGGCATTTACGACGATGAAGATCAGAAGGCGTTGAAGAAAGTTTATGAGGCGCAGCTGGCCGAGATGGGCCAGGTCCTCACGCCACAGGAATTGCAGGATTATGAATTGCGCACTTCGCAAACGGCGAACCAGCTGCGTTATGATCTCGATGGTTTTGAACCCAGCGAAAATGAGTTTCGCCAGGTTTTTCAACTACGCAAAACGCACGAAGACGATTTGGCTTACAGCTATGATCCCGACAATAAAGAAGCGCAGGAGCGACGCAAAAAGGCGGGTGAGGAAGTGGACCAGACTCTTAAAACCCAATTAGGCGAACAGCGGTTTGAGGAATATAAACGGGCGCAGGATTGGAGTTACAAAGAACTGGCGCGACTCGCTGACCGGGTGGGATTGCCGAAAGAAACGGCCAATTCGGTTTATGATTTGAAGAAAGTGGCCGAGGATCAGGTGAAGAAAATCCGCGAGGACAAGGCGTTGAGCAACGAGCAGCGCACGCTGGCCCTCCAAGCGGTGCGTGAGGAAACGGAAAAAACCATCGTGACAGCGCTCGGCGGCGAGAAAAATTTTAATCGTTACAAATCGCGCGGCGGTTATTGGGTGAACAATCTTGCGCCGAGCAATCCAAAAAGTACCAAGGCGACGCCATGAGAAAATTTATTTTAATTTCTATCCTGCTCAACGTCGGCCTGGTCGGAGCAGTCGCTTATTTCGCAACCCAGCGCAAACAAACCACCGCAACCGTCGAAACAAAAAAGGAAACGACGGAAGGGAAAACGCCAGCTGCTACAAAGAAAGCCACGCAAAAAAATGAAACAGTCGCGGTGAATGTGGCGGGCGAAAAGTTCAGTTGGCGCGATGTGGAATCGGAGGATTACAAAAATTACATCGCCAATTTGCGCGTGATTCAATGCCCGGAAGAGACGATTCGCGACATCATCATCGCGGATGTAAATAAGTTTTATGCAAACAAGCTGAAACCGTTACGCAAGCCGGTGGAGGAATTTAAATTCTGGAAAAACGAAAACAATTGGGGCGGTCGGCAGGAGAGTGAGGCGTTTATGGTGGCGCAACGCCAGGCGGAGAAAGAAAAAAGGGCGTTGCTCAAAGAATTATTGGGCAGCGATTACGAAAAAGAAATGGCCAAGCAAAATGGCTGGTCGAACCGGGCTGCGGATGAATTTAATGAAAAACTACCGCAGGAGACGAAAGATAAATTGAGCGAGATCCAGCAGAAGTTTAACGACCAGCGAAACGAGATTTATCGCAAAGCCAAGGGTTATCACGACGAGGAAGTGCAGGCGGATTTGCGGAAGATTGAAAAAGCGCAACGCGATGAAATGGCGAAAATTTTGTCACCGGACGATGCGTTGGAATGGCAGCTGCGCAATTCCAGCGTCGCGCAAAATATGAAATGGAATGAGCTGGAGGGTTTCGAGGCGAGTGAAGAGGAGTTTCGCGCGGTTTTTAAAGCTAAAATTGCTGCGGAAGATGCGCGAGCGACGAGCTCGGGCGATGAAAGTGACAAGGCGAAACGTGATGCAGATCGCAAGGTGCAAAAAGACGCCGAGGAGGAATTAAAAAAGACGCTCGGGGACGATCGTTTCAAGGAATATCAATTGGCCCAAAACTGGGAATACAAAGAGCTTGCTCGCATCGCGGAGCGGCAAGGCGTTTCCAAAGAATCCGTCATGAAAGTTTATGAGATGAAGGCGGACGTCGAAAAAGCGGGCCGACAAATCAACGCGGACAAAACGCTGACGCCGGAACAGCGCCGCGAAAAACTTCTCGCGATTAAACAGGCGACCGAACAGGAAGTAACCGGTTCGCTCGGAGAACGCGGTTTCAAAGCGTGGAAACGAAATGCGTGGTGGTTGCGAAATATTGTTCCAAACGAAGCCCCTCAAGTTTGGACTGCGCCAAAGTAATTCTTAATTTACTTGGTGTCCTATTGCCTCGGTGATTCATTTCTACGATGACAATTGCGGAAGCAAAAGCGCGCCACACCGAACTCGCCGAGGAAATTCGCCAGCATGACCGTGCTTATTATGTCGAGGGGCGGCAACTCATCACTGACCGCGAATACGATGAGCTTTTCAAGGAACTTCAGGAACTGGAGAAAAACTTTTCAGACCTCGTCACCCCGGAATCGCCCACGCAACGCGTCGGCGGCGCGCCCAGTGAAAAATTTTCGCGCGTCAAACATCTGGTACCGATGCTTTCGCTCGATAAAATTTCCGCCAGCGATTCGCCGACAAAGGATGAAGAACCCGACCGCGACCAACGCAATCGCGCGCAGGATGAAAACACGTTGTCCGAGTTGCGCGCTTTCGATGCCACGATTCGCAAGCATCTCGGACGTGACAGGGTTCAATACATTGTTGAGCCCAAGGTGGACGGCGTTTCCATCAGCGTTTACTACCGCAATGGCAAACTAGCGCGCGGCGTCACGCGTGGTGACGGCACAGAAGGCGACGACATCACGACAAATCTCAAAACCCTTCGCGGCATTCCGCTGGAATTAAATCTGAAAAATCCGCCCGCGCTGCTGGAAGTTCGCGGCGAGGCGTACATTTCAATCAAAGAATTCGAAGCGCTCAACGCCAGGCTCGCCGCCGCCGGTGAA
>JBKJOZ010000232.1:0-4660 GCA_046595315.1 Limisphaerales bacterium | reverse complement strand
ATCATCGAAGGTTTGATGACGTCGGGTATTCGCGAATTTTTTATCGTGACCGGATTCAAAGCAGAAACGATTGAGAATTATTTTGGTAGTGGCGAAAAATTGGGCGCGAAAATTTCCTATGGGCGACAAGTCGTTCAAGACGGCACGGGCAAAGCACCCGAACTCGCGAAAAATTTTGTGAGCGGAAATGATTTTGTCCTCACCTACGGCGACATTTTGGTGAAACCGGAAACGTATGGTCAAATGATCGAACGGTTTCGTGAAGGAAATTTTTATGGGTTGGTGACGGCAACGGGTAGCCAGGATGTAACGAAAGGCGGCTTGAATTTTTTCGATAAAGATTTTTGCCTCACTCGCCTCGTTGAAAAACCGAGCGCGCTGCAACTGGAGGAGCTTCGTGTCGAAGGTTTCCTGAAACCGGGCGACACTGCGTGGTATAACGCTGGCATTTATATTTTTAAACCGACGCTTTTCGACTTCACCGCCAAACTCAAAAAATCTCCGCGCGACGAATACGAATTGACGGACGCCATCATCGCAATGCTCGACGCAGGTCACTGTATTGCGGGTTTGGAAATCCAAGGTCGCTGGGTAGATGTGCGTGACCCGGAAGTGCTGGCAGAATTGGAAAATCAACTCTGAAAATCGACAGTTGCACCGCCGCAGGCCATTTGTAAAATCGCCATCCTATGAAAAACCTTCTTTTCTTCGTTATCGCCACTTCAATTTCTCTCACAACCCAGAACGCTTTTTGCGAGAAATTGCAGAGCGGTGTGCGCGGCGTGGCGACGCTCGCGCCAAAAGGAATGAAAATCGATGGCGATTTGTCTGAGTTCAAAAATGCGTTCTCCACGCCAGTCGAATATTTTCAATCGGAAAATCCGAACAAAAAAGATGCGAATCCCGGTTTGCACGACCGCGCTGCGCAATTTTTCTACATGTGGGACGACGAAGCTTTTTATGCGGGATTGCGCACCTTGGATCGTAATCCGTTCAGCAGCGCGCCTGACATTCATCTTTGGGAAGGGGACGCGGTGGAATGGTATTTCGACACACGCCAGGACGAAACTTTTCGCAGTCACGATTGGCCGAAAACTCCGAATGCCGGAGCCGTGCATTGTTATTGGAGCGGTTTAAAAGAAACGAACGTCGTGCCGCGTTTTTGTTTGCGCCCCGGCTTCCTGGAAGCGATTCCGAAAATCGGAATTGAAGTGGGCGCTCGTCGCACGGCGAGCGGAATGGAAGTGGAATTCAAATTGCCGTGGAAAAATTTTCCAGAATTCAAAGCGAAGTTAAATGCCGTCATCGCGCTCGATGCCGAGCTTTGTTACAGCGATGGTGGCCCGCGCGTATTTCGCTCGTTTGTTTTCGGCAGTCCGCTGGGCGTGCAACAGCCCGCCAGCCTCGGAAAAATTCAACTTGTCGAGAAACTTGAACCCGAACAATGGGCAGGCGTTGGTCCCGTGATGTTTCCAATTCGCTGCGACACGGCTTGGACTCAGCCGGGCAAACCGATGGTGACGGGCTGGATGGCATTGCCTCCCAATTTTTCAGAGAGCGTTGGCAAAGTCGCGTTTCGGATCCTTGATCTTGGCGGCAAAAAACTAGGCGAGTTCGAGGGGAAGATTGAAACGTTTGAAGCCGAAGGAAATTTCCGCCGCGCTTCCGCGCTATGGCCAAGCGACATCGCCATCCCCGGAGCACATCATTTAGTGGGTGTGGTTTACGGCAAATCTGGAAAAGAACTGACGCGCATTTCACCGAGAATGGTTAGCGTCAATATGCAGCCGGGATATTAATGGCTAATCGCCCTTGCGAGCGACCACATCAATTTCCACTTTGATGCCACCCCATAAAACCGATTGCACGGTTGTGCGCGCGGGCAGAACAGGAACCTCTTTGAAGAAATCTTTGTAAACGGCGTTGAAGCGGTCGAATTCTTTAATGTCGGATAAATGCACGGTGCTTTTGACGACATCATTCAAAGTGCAACCAGCAGCTTTCAAAATTTTCTCGACGTGCGTCAGGGTGAGCTGGGTTTCTTCTTCGATAGTTCCGCGAATTACCTCTGCGGTTTTCGAGTCGAGCGGCCCCTGTCCGCTGACATAAATCCAACCGTCGATTTCCACGCCCGCAGAATAAGCGCCGGTGCTTTTTTCTTTTTCGGGATGTTTGATTTCATTTTTTGCCATGGAAATTCCAATTTATTTTTCAAACAGGAGCGTTCCAAAACATTGCGGACGATGGAAATTAAATTGATCCACTCGCGACCAGGCGGCCCAATGGGGATGAGAACATTCATCGGCGCATTTGAAAAAATTTCCTTGGCTTTGCTCTCCTTTTATTTTTCCCAGTGGGCCGACGAAGTTTTCCAGCAAAGAAAATGGGATGAAAAACTGTAGAGTCCAATCGACCGGTTCAGATATTTCGGGCGTCACGATGGGCGGCATTGAGGAATGCACCTTGACGGCCCGTCCCAACGCGAGGGGAATTCTGACAAATTCTTTAAAACCACCCGGCACGCGTTCCGGGTCCGTGATGTAATGGACCAGAAATGTGCCGCCACAATTAAATTCAAAGTTGAAATACCCTTTATCAGATTTCGGTTGGTAGAAAAATTCCACGCAGCTGTCTTTCCACACCGTGTCGCCGTAGCGCGTCCGCACGCTGCGCACGAAGCGGTCGCAGACTTTGAAAATTCCGTGAATGCCGGTGTTATCGTAAAGCAGGCGAGCGAAAGTCTTAGGGCGATGAGAACTGGATTCGGAACGAAAATGTTTTATTTCCAAAATCTCCGCATGTTTCCAGAAAGCACTGTTCCAATCCGCGCTGAAGTCGATGGCGCGTTTGGTCTTGCGCAAAACGTAGGGTGGATCGGGGTCAAGGCTGGCGAGTTTTTTCACGAGTTTTTTCAAATGAATGTTTCAGTGCCAAAAAAGGTAATAAAGCCCCGCGACGCCAATGAAAATGAAAATCCCTCGCTTCATGTGCTTGGGATGGATTCGATTCATCACGAAACTTCCCAGGAATAAGGAAGCGAAAAGCGGGACGGCGACGACGACGCCGAAGCTCCAGGAAAATTCTTTGAGATAGCCAAACCGGCCGTAGAGAAACAGACGCAAGATAGAACTGAGGATCATCATCATTTGTAAAAACGCGATGATTTGTCCGCGCGACCACGGATGAGCGTAGGCGAAAATAGCGGTGGGAATTCCGCCGAGATTGAAGGCACCGCTGAGTGTTCCGCTGAAAAAACCAAACGGAACGGACAACGGAGTGCTGATGGATTCCAGTGGTTTTTTTACGAGAAATTCGCGCGCCGCAAAATAAACCATGACAGCACCGAGAATTTTCAACAGAACCACCTCGCTCGATTTTTCCAAAAAATATACACCGACGGGGACTCCAATGCAGGAGCTGATGAGAAATGGAATTCCAAGACGCCAATTGTAGTCGCGGTAGTGCCGGACGAAGGTCGTGATAATGACGAGCAAACCGTAAATCGTTCCGATGGCGGCGGCTTGTTTAATTCCGAGAATTGCGGGTAGTAGCGACATGGAGACCAACCCGAAGCCGAAGCCAGTCAAGCCCTGCACAAAGGCGGCGCAGGACAACGCGGCGATGATCAATGGCCAGTTCATTTTGCGCGCGATTTCATGGCTAATATTGCGGTTCGCCTGGAACCAAATTCGCACGATGTTTTTCCACCTCGCGCTGGATGTCTGCAACGACGTCTGAATGTTTTTCAGCAATGTCGAATTTTTCAGAAGGGTCTTGCGCGAGGTTGAACAAAAGTGGCGGTTCGTGTTTCTCGAATTTTTCCTGGATGCGATTTCCGGCGTAACCGGGCGCAGTTTGAAAATGCGCTTTGAATTCTCCTTTGCGCACGGCGAACAATTCATTTCCGCGATAATAGAAAATCGTTTCGCGCTGACTCTTGCCCTTGCCAAAAAGAATCGGCGCCATATCTACTCCGTCCATCACGCGATCCTTTGGAACCTCGACCTTGGCCAGTTGCAAAATCGTATTTAACAAATCCATCGAAGCGGCGAGTTCGTGTGTGACGCTGCCCGCTTTGATTTTTTTCGGCCACCAGGCGATTCCGGGTTCGCGCATGCCCCCTTCCCAAGTGCTGCCTTTTCCTTCGTGGAGCAACCCAGCAGAACCGCCCGCAAATTCTTTGATGAGCCACGGCCCGTTGTCGCTCGTGAAAAAAACAAACGTCTTCTCGTCGAGATTTTCTTTGCGCAACGTTTCTAAAATCTGGCCGACGCTCCAATCGAGTTCTTCGACTGCGTCGCCGAAAAGTCCACGCGGACTTTTTCCTTTGAAATTTTTCGAAGCGAAAAGCGGCACGTGCGGAAAGGTGTGGGGGAAATAGAGAAAGAACGGTTTCTTTTTATTTTCACGAATAAATTTCGTCGCTTCTTCCGTGTAACGTTTCGTCAGCGTTGCGAGATCAGTCGGTTGCTCGATGATTTTATCGTTTCGCCAGAGCGACGGTTTCCACCAATCCTGTTGCGGCTCCAAACTCATCGAGCCTGGCTTGGGAACTTTTCCATTCGGCTCCATGTCATTGGACCAAAGCAAACCGAAATAAGAATCGAAGCCATGCGCCGTCGGCAGAAATTGCGGCAAATGCCCGAGATGCCATTTTCCG
>JBKJOZ010000219.1:0-9749 GCA_046595315.1 Limisphaerales bacterium | reverse complement strand
GGGGCGGCGAGAAACCGTGTCAAAAAGTTATCCAACAAAACGAAGGTGCTGGTTGCGCCGGGTCGCGATGGACAAATTGATTTGCGTTGGTTGCTGAAAAAGCTTGGGGAAGAAAATATCACGAGTTTGCTGGTCGAAGGCGGCGGTGAGACGAACGCGATATTTCTTGAGCAGAAATTAGTTCAGCGAATTGCATTTTTTTATGCACCGAAAATTCTTTGCGGACGCAATGCGCGAAAGGGCGTCGCGGGGAAGGGGATTGAACATTTGGTGGAAAAGATTTCGTTGCGCGAAGTGGAATGGAAAACTTTTGGAGAAGATTTGTTTTTGACCGCAAGAGTTGTGGAAGATTGAATCACAAAATGTTCACAGGAATTGTAGAAGAAGTTGGCGTCGTCGAGGGAATTGAATGCTCGCCGAAAGCCATTGAACTGATGATACAGACGAAAGTTTGTGGGCGCGGGTTGCGTGTGGGCGACAGTCTTTCGGTGAATGGATGTTGTCTGACGGTGGTTGAAATTTTTTCGCGTGGCGCGAAAAAGTCGGTGCGCGTCGATTTGCTGCAAGAATCCTGGCGCAGGACAAATTTACAATTTGCGAATGTTGGTTCGGCGGTGAATCTCGAGCGCGCGCTTCCCGCCAATGGAAGACTTGGCGGACATTTTGTGACCGGCCACATCGACGGCATGGGGAAAATTCTGCGATGGGAAAAGTGTGGCGCAGATTATTTTTTAGAAATTGTCGCCCCAGTCGAATTGATGCGCTACGTGATTTTCAAAGGTTCAATCGCAATTGATGGAATCAGTTTGACGGTTGCTGAGGTCCGCAAAAAAAGTTTTGCGGTTTGGATTATTCCTCACACGCACGGAGTCACTGCGTTGCGCGAAAGAAAAGTGGGCGACGCCGTAAATCTCGAGGGTGATTTGCTCGGCAAATATGTCGAACGGTTTATTTCTTTGGAGAAGGCGAGCCGAAGTCCGGAACGTAAGCTTCGCGGTGCGGTTCGATGAGTCTGACGTTGTCGGGGTGCACCACTCCTACTCGGCCATCGATGGTTTTGAACCGATATTCGCCCGTTTTTTTATCAAGAATCGGTTTGGTCACCCCGCTGAATTTCCTTCCGTTGCTGAGGGTCACATCGTAATTGGATCTGCAACCGCATAACGCGACCAGCATCAAAGACAGGAGAATTTTTTTGTTCATAAGGTGAGTTTCATTTCACTGTTGCAGAAGCATTCTATTTCGCCAACCCAATGGATTCCGCATGCGGCCTGCTGGTTTCCCTGACGAAAATTTCAGGCCTGTAAAATAAAAAATGTGTTGTAACCCCCTGAATGCATTTCATGATGCGCGCGTTCCCCAATATTGAGATAGCCCAAAATGGGCATGCAATTTTTGTATGCAACTCAAAATCACCCATGCCGTTGTCCTCTCGTTTATGAAACCAAAAACCTGTTTAGTCTTCATCTGTTTTTTACTGGGAATTCTGTTTTGCGCGCCGCTGGCGCAAGCTCAATCAGGACGGCAAGCCAACGCGATCTGGATCCGAGACAGCGCGAAAGTGGCGAATCTGACGTATCACACTTCTGGAGTTTCTTCCGCTAATTCGACGGCGCGACAGAACATTGTTGATACCGCAAAATGTGCCAGAGCGCACACCAGTTGGTATGGAGACGCGGGGGACACCTTGGTTTATTTACACTCAGGCATGTTGAGCACTATTAAAACGCTGGCGACAACGTACGGATATTCGATGTTGGTCACGGAATATGCGGGCGGAGATCATAGTTCAGGTTCGTATCATTATAGAGGCACCGCTTTTGACGTAGCGACGATTAATGGACGCGGCGTCAGCTCAAGTAATCCGTATTGGCGGACTTTCAATCAACGTTGCCGTGATCGCGGTGCGGTCGAAGTGCTTGGGCCCGGTTTTCCAGGGCACGATACGCACGTGCATAATGCGTGGCCGAGTGGCACTTCATCGAGTAGTGCTGGCGGTTGTATTACGGAAGTGAGCGCACCTAGCAGTTTGAATGCGACGGTTGTCGATACCGACAGCATCAAATTAACTTGGAATGACAATTCGAGCATTGAAAGCAGCTTTACCGTGCAACGGAGCAGCAGTTCCAGCACTGGTCCATGGACGACAGTGACGTCTTCGCTCGGTGCGAATACCCAGAGCTACACTGTGAGCGGTTTGCAACCGGGAACTCGTTATTGGTTCCATGTTCGCGCCCAGAACAGCAACGATACTTCTCCGTGGTCCAATGTGGATAATGCCACAACCAAGGACGCGAAGGCAGCGGCTCCGAGCGGACTAACGGCGACAGCTTCAAATGATGATGTAATCAATTTGGCTTGGACGGACAATTCCAGTAACGAAGATGGGTTCAAAATTTATCGTTCCACGGATGGGACGAACTATACGGTGATCAAAACGGTGGGCGTGAACGTTAAGACGAGCAGCGATACTGGCCTGACCGGAAATCGTAAATATTATTACAGAGTTTATGCCTACAATACCGCTGGGAATTCTGCCGCGTCGAATACCGCTAGCGACACAACTGCTCCACAAATTCCGACGGCTCTGACAGCGAGTTCCGGGACCGGAGATAGTTGGAACAAAATCAATTTGGCTTGGACGGACAACGCGAATGCAGAAGTGGGGTTCAAGATCGAGCGGGCGACGGCTTCGGCTGGGCCGTTCACGCAGATTGCGACGAACGCCGCGAGTGACCCGACTTATACGGACAGCGGACTGGCGGCCAACACGACCTATTATTATCGAGTCCGCACTTACAATGCGAATGGCAACTCGCTGTATTCCAATACTGCCAGTTCGCCCACCGGCAATGCGCCGCCGGTGCTGGCAGCGGTCGGAAACAAAACGGTCGCTGCGAATTCACCGTTGACGTTCACTGCCACTGCGACTGATCCGAATGCGAGCGTCGTCACCACGACATGGCAAACCTTTGAAAGTTTCCCGCATTTGGCGCAAATGGAATCGGTTCTGTTCAATCGCCCTTTGAATTCAGCCTCTACCAGCGCGTTTCAGGACACCTCGACGAATTACACGTTGATCCGGACCAACCAACCAACCGGCAATGGCAGCGCCAAAGCGTTGAAGGCAGGGTGGGGTTTCGCAACGGGCGTGACCAACTATTGGGTGCGGTTAAATACGTTTAATGTGCCGACCAACATGAACCCTACCATCGGACTGGATCAAGTGGTGCGCTTCAAAGTTCATTCTTCAAAAGCGATTAAAGTTGGCCTCGGCATTCGTGAAACAGGAACGACGGCCGCCTACGGAGCTAACGGCGGGACGACTGGCGCGATTGAATGGGTTGGGGTGACGAACGTGGTGAGCGGAAATCCTGTGCCGAGCCGTTTGGTTCCGGCAAACACATGGACCACTCTGACGTTTAATATTCCCTTTGAACCGGCTGCCGCATTCACCGGCGATGGTGTTGTTCCGCAGACTGGAAAAGGGGTACTCGAACACATTGTTCTGAGAGGAGAAGGGGGCACGGGTGCCTACGCAGTTTATTTCGATGATTTCGCGGTCGTCGCGCAAAACACGTTGAGCTTCACGCTGGACGCGGGTGCACCAACGGGAGCGACCATTGGAAGAAAGACCGGCAAATTCACATGGACACCCACGACCGCTCAAGTTGGACTTTTCAACCTCACCGTGCGTGTCACCGATCAACTTGGAGCGGTGGATTTTGAAACAATCAAAGTGACAGTGACCGGAACGGGAAATGCCGCGCCGGTTCTCGCTGCTATTGGAAATAAAACGGTCAGCGAAGGAACTGCGCTGACGTTCACCGCTTCGGCCACAGATGCCAACGCTGGGCAGACAAAAACTTTCAGCCTGGATGCAGGTGCCCCGGCTGGAGCGAGCATTAATGCGACTTCCGGCGCTTTCACTTGGACGCCGACGGAATCGCAAGGCCCGGCAAGTTTCCCAATCACGGTTCGCGTGACGGACAACGGTTCTCCTGTTTCAAATGATTTTGAAACGATTACGGTCACAGTGAACGAAGTAAATACGGCGCCAGTGTTCGCCACCATCACCGACCAAACGGCGAACGAACAACAGACATTCACATTTACGGCTGGAGTGACGGACGCGGATTTACCCGCGCAAAGCTTCACTTACAGCCTCGTGAATGCTCCCGTGGGAATGACGATAAATACCAACTCGGGCGCGATTTCCTGGACGCCCAGCGAAGCGGATGGACCGGATACAAACCAGGTCACAATTCGTGTGACGGACAGTGGTTCCCCAAAATTGAGTGCTGAACGAACGTTCAATGTGGTCGTCAACGAAGTGAACATTGCGCCCGTGCTAAATTTAGGAACGTCCGTCATCACTGGCCTTCCCGTGACGGACTTCGAGGCGTTTCCTGACGGGACGATTAACGGAACGGTGATGTTTCGTCAGCCGAGTTTCTCTGCATCGACTTCAAATTATCTAGATGCAGGACCGATTTGGTCGGGGGTTGCAGATACTTTCCCTGAAGGTGTTCCTGGCTCAAAAGTCTTATACAGCGAGTTCAGTTTCAAAACTGGTGCGACTAATCCGTGGTTGCGACTCACAACTTTCAACACAACGGCGGGGAATGCCATTCCGAACCCGACGATTGATTTTACGAAAAAAGTGCGGTTCAACATTTATTCCACTAGGTCATTGAAAGTGGCGCTCGGGATTCGTGAAACGAGCACCACCTCGGCGCTCGGCGCGGATGGTGGAACGGTCGGTACGATTGAATGGCTCGGCGCAACTTTAAATGGGAGCAGTCCCAATCCGAGTCGCGTGATTGATGCGACTAACTGGACCACAGTTGAGTTTGATATTCCCAACGAAATTGTGACGGGATTTCCGGGCTCAGGAAACGGAACGTTGACGTCCACGACTGGTAAAGGGGTTCTCGAACATCTCGCGATCGTACCGAATGACGGAAGCGGAATTTACACGATCTACGTTGATAATTTTGAAATTCTCGTCCCCAGCGCGAATTTCGTGGTCGATACGGGCAAAACAATCATTTTGACCAACGGGGCGACGGACGCGGATTTGCCGCGTCAGGCGTTGACCTTCAGCCTTGAACCGAATGCGCCGACGAACGCGGTGATTGATTCCAAAACGGGAACGTTCCAATGGACGCCGACCTCGGAGCAAAGCGGGACGACCAATGTGTTTGGCATTCGCGTCACGGATGATGGTGTTCCTGCGTTGAGCGATGTGAAGAATGTCACCATCGTCGTCAACAAAGTGAACACGGCGCCGAGAATGGTTTATTACCTGAAGGAATTTTTTGTGAATCCGGGTGAAACGGTTGAATACGGCGTCCTCGCTAATGACGATGATCTTCCGAGCGACACGTTAACTTACAGTTTTGTCGGAACTTATCCGGTCGGTGCGACGTTGGATTCAGTTACGGGAATTTTCAATTGGACGCCGACGGTTGCGAACGGGACGAATTACGCCATCGTTCGCGTGACCGACAGTGGATCGCCCGCGCTCTATGACGATTTGACCATCGCGGTGGTGGTTTCACCCACAAACAGTGCGCCCACTCTTGGTTTAAGTACGGCGCGAGTGACGGAGCCCGTCGTGAATTACGAGGCATTTACGAACGGCACGCCAAGCGAACAAGTCATGTTTAAGAAGCCGGCCAACTCGGCGACCACCACAAATCACATGGACTTGACGGCTACGAATTACACGACCGTCACCACAACATTCCCCGCCGGCAACGCCAATGCTGGCGCGAACGTGATGAAAATTGGTTGGTCATTCAACACCACGACCAGCAATCAATGGGTGCGTTTGACAACCGGAAATACGACTTATCTGCCCAATCCAACGATCAATGCCAGCGCGCGTTTGAAGTTCGATGTTTACACCACTAAATCGTTAAAAGTCGGATTGGGCATTCGTGAAACGGGCACGACTGCGGACAATGGCGCTAACGGCGGTACCACCGGAACGATTGAATACGTTGGCGTGAGCAGCGTCCTGAGCGGAACGCCGCAACCGACTCGCGTTGTCAACGCGAGCAATTGGACGACATTGGAATTCGATCTTCCAAATGAACCGAAGCAAGGTTTCACCGGCGACGGAATTCTCAATGCGGGCCAACAAGTTCTGGAACATTTGGCCTTGGTCGCCAATGGCGGAAATGGCGCCTACACCGTTTACGTGGATAACTTTGAAGTGGTGACCACGACGGCCTTGCCTGGAACTCTATCCATGAAATCCGGCAGCACACTTTCATTCACTGCGACTGGTTCAGATCCGGAAGGATATGCGCTCACGTTTGGTTTCGAGGAAGGCGCTCCCGTAAGTGCAACAATCAATTCCTCCAATGGCGCATTCTTGTGGACGCCGACGTCAATTTACGACGGCACCACCAATGACATTTCCGTTTATGTCGAAGATGCGCCTCCGGGCGGATATCAGACAAAACGCGATGCGCAAATCGTGACCGTGATTGTGACCGGTGATCCAGTTGGTCCTCAATCGGCTTCGGGGGTCGGTGCCATTCCCGCAGGCGAAAAAATCACCGTCGAATGGAACGCAATGATTGGAACTAGTTATCAGGTTCAATACAAAGATGATCTGGTCAGCGAATGGAAAAACATCGGCGAGCCGAGTATCGCTTCACAGGCCGTTGAATCAGTTGTCCTTGAGAATGCCGGGGCCGAAAGATTCTACCGGATTATTGAAGTGTCTGGAAATTCTTCCAACCAATAATAAAGCCGACTTAAAACCCCTCCCGTGTGACGGGAGGGGTTTTTGTTTCGAAGGAAAAGTTTCAAACAGCGCTCGTCTCTCGTATTATTTTCACCGCCTCTCCGATATGAAAAAAATATTATTTATAATTTTGATCGGTTCATTTGCAGTGGGGGTTTTTAGGTGGTTCCGTTCTCCCGAAAAAAAGATCGCTTCTACGGCAAATACTTCTTCCGTTGAAAAAACTTCGCCCCCTGTTGCCCACGAAAGAGTGGTTCCCCGGCCAGCGTTATCGAATCAATCTACGTTTATCGAAAGCGATGTGATGGCCGCTTTGCGGATGGCGCTGGCCAACGGAGATCAGACCGGACTTGAGCAAGCGTATCACAAGTTGATGGAACATTTTCGAATGCACCCAGAGCAGGTTGATGAATATCTTGCGGTGCTTCGTTCAGAAAAAAACGAACATGTTTTACGACAGTTCGCACTGGCTTTGGCTGAGAGCGAATCTGGTTTGCTGGAAAACGACAAAATTATTCAGGCCGCAATTGAGTTGGCGAAAGATCCCTCGTTCGAACAACGCCAGCATATCATGCTCAATTTGATGTCCAAAGTTCCCGAAATGCGTGATGACGTTTTTCAAGCCGTCATCGCCCTTTCTCAAAACGATCCAAATTCGCAGGTGAAAACCAGCGCGGTCACCGTCTTGGCCGATTGGATGGACCGCTTGCCCGAGAAAAAAGAAATGCTGATGGGAGAAATTTCTAGGATTTTCAGAACTGCCCAGGACGAAGATGTGCGCGGATTTACTTATCAAATTCTTGCGTTGCACCGAGACGAACTCTCGTCCGATTTGCAATTGGCGATCAGTGAACGGCTTAAAACCGAAACGGATTCGTTCAACGCAAATCTTTTGGCGTCGGCGCTCTCCGTTGCCCCGGACAACATCCGCAAAGCGGCGCTAGTCCCCATCGAAACCGCTTTTGGCGTGGAAACAAATTTAGAAAAGCAGCGAAATCTTTTGGTGCAAATTGTTTGTCTCGCAAAAGGGGAATCGATTCCTCTCCTGCAAAAAAATTCCGTTGGCGATTCTTTGCTGGCGCAAGATGCACGAGAATATCTATCGCTTATGGCAAGCAATGCGGCTGTGGACCCCGACCAGTTTTTGCAAGGGAAAGCAATTCGGGACACCAAGCTACAGGAATTAAATCACAAAGATTAGTGGGGGAAGTGGTGCGCTTAGCAGGACTTGAACCTGCACGGGTTACCCCACTACCACCTCAAAGTAGCGTGTCTGCCAATTCCACCATAAGCGCAACCGCCGTTAATTAACCAGTCGAACGACACGCTCGCAAGCGCATTTTGGGTTTTACGACAGGGACACGGAAGAAAATGTTTTCAAGTCGCGTTTGTGCGCCACTTCTTTGCGTCTCAGTAGTGAAGATAACCGCATTTCAAGTAGATTTTTTCACGCCTTCCTCTACTCTTTTTTTTATGCCAGAGAAAAGTTTGAATCAAGTTTCCCGACCGCTACGGGAGCAATACGAAAAAGGGGTCAAAAATTTTCAACAGCAGAATTTTGACTATGCTATCGCGATTTTGACGCAGGTTCTGGTGCAGGATCCGGCTTTTTACGATTGCCGCCAAGCGTTGCGCGCCACCCAATTCAAGAAGGCTGGAGTAAACACTGGTTTTTTCAAAAAAGTTTTCAGTGGTGCGAGTTCTTCTCCGCTGGTTGCCAAAGGGCAAATGACATTGCGCAGTAATCCGATTGAAGCCCTCAACATTGCGGAACAAATTCTCAACAGCGATCCTAACAGTAGTTCCGGCCACAAACTCGTTGCCGATGCCGCTCTTGCCGCCGACTTTCCGAAAACCGCCATCTTGTCTCTCGAAATTCTGGTGAAAGTTTCACCAAAAGATCGCGAATTGAATGAAGAATTGGCTGAGGCTTATGCGCGTTCGGGGCAAAACGCTCGTGCAGAAGCGATGTATACCGATCTGATTCGTGCCTATCCAAACGACCCGAATCTTTCGCAGGCTTTAAAAAATCTTTCCGCGCAACAAACCATGTCGGAAGGCGGTTACGATGCCATTGCTGATGGGAGCGGGTCCTATCGCGACATCTTAAAAAACAAGGACGAAGCCGTCGCAATGGAACAGGAAAATCGCCACGTCAAAAGTGAAGACGTCGCGGATAAATTGATTCGCGATTACGAACTGCGCCTTGAGACCGATCCGAAAAATGTGAAGATCATGCGCTCAATTGCAGAACTTCACCTCCAGAAAAAAGATTTCGATCGCGCACTGAATTACTATCAAAAAATAGCGCTGACCGATGGCGCGTCCGATCCGTCTCTCGAAAAAGCCATCATCGACACCACGATGAAAAAGCTCGATCACGCGATGTCGCAATTGGATCCGCAAGCGCCCGATTTTGTGGAGCAATCGGAACGATTGAAGGCGGAGCGCGACAACTTTTTTCTGGAAGAATGCAAACGCCGCGCGGAAAAATATCCAAACGATTTGCAGCTTCGTTTTGAGTTGGGACAACTTTATTTCAAGACGGGGAAAATCGGCGAAGCGATCCAGGAATTGCAAAAAGCGCAGGCCAATCCGCATCGCAAATTGCAGGCAATGAGTTTGTTGGGTCAATGTTTCGCAAAACGTGGCATGAACGATCTGGCCGCGCGCACGTTGCAAAATGCGTTGAAAGAAAAGCTCACGTTCGACGAGGAGAAGAAAGATTTGATCTACGCGCTGGGCTGCGTTTTAGAAAAAATGAGCAAAGCCGACGAAGCCATCGAGCAATTTAAACAAATCTACGAAGTGGATATTGGCTACAAGGATGTCAGCGCGAAAGTTGATGCGTATTATGCGGGGAAATGACTTTTGCAGTCTATCTAGGCGTTAGGCGGCGTCTTCATGTCACTACTTCTTGTCGGGTGCCTTCTGTGGCGCATCCCACTTGGCCTTCGGCATCAAATCGTCGATAAGCTGCTCAATG
>JBKJOZ010000204.1:0-3829 GCA_046595315.1 Limisphaerales bacterium | reverse complement strand
ATCGCATCGTTGTTCAGGATTCCTAAAATGCTGCCCGTAAAAATCGGGTTGGTCTGGCCCACCCCGCGATTCGTGCTGTTCACACTCACGGTCAACCCAGCCACTGTCACCGACAACATCCCGTTGTTCGTCGTCACGGTGTAGTTCGATAGTTTTCCACCCGCATCACTCAACGTCTGCGTAATCGCGTAACTCCCCACCGCACTGTTCGTCGTCGCACTCGTGCTGTAACTCGCCGTGATATCGTCTCCGTTTTGCAATCCAGAAATGGAACCGGTAAATGTAGGATTACTCGCGCCGTAAACCCGGTTCGTACTGTCCGATGTCACCGTCAACGCAGCACCGGTGATCAACATCGTCCCATTGTTCGTCGTCACCGTGTAGTTCGATAACTTCCCACCCGCATCACTCAACGTCTGCATAATCGCATAACTCCCCACCGAACTCGATGAAGTCGCGGTAGTCGCATAACTCGCACTGATGTTGTCTCCGTTTTGTAACCCAACCAGCGAACCGGTGAACGTTGGATTCGTCGCGCCGTAAATTCGATTCGTATTATTCGCCGTCACGGTCAAAGTTGCTGCTGTAATCGTCAAAATCCCGTTGTTAGTCGTCACGGTGTAATTACCTAATTTCCCGCTCGGATCACTCAGCGTCTGCGTAATTATGTAACTTCCCACCGCACTGTTCGTCGTCGCACTCGTGCTGTAGCTCGCACTGATGTTGTCGCTGTTTTGCAATCCAACCAGCGACCCACTGAACGTCGGATTCGCCGCTCCATAAACCCGGTTCGTGCTGTCCGAGGTGATCGTTAAGGCATGAGCCGTCACGGTCAAAGTTCCGCCCACATAATTGATCGTGTAGTTCGAGGCGGATTGGCCCGAGCAACTGATAGGATAACTTCCCACCGCGCTGTTCGTCGCCGCACTCGTGCTCGACAGCAATGTTCCCGTCACTACGCTCGAGTTTTCTCCATTCACGAATCCGCTATACGTCACCGTGAAAACGGGATTCGTTTGTCCATAGACCCGACTCTTGTCATCGGCCGTTCCAATCAACGTCGCCCGATTCACCGTCAGCAAACCGTTCGCAAAAACAAAATTATAATTCGCCGCACTCAAGGTTCCGATCGCCGCAGTGATCGTGTAGGGACTTCCCGCAACGGAACTGTTCGTCGTCGCCGTACTGCTCAACGCCGGACTGCCACTCAAAACATTCGTGGTCTCGTTATTCACGAACCCACTGTAACTCGCTGTAAAAACAGGATTACTCGAACCATAAATCCGACTCGCACCGTTCGCCGTCACGGTCAACGTCGCCGCCGTAATTGTCAGTGTTCCATTATTCGTCGTCACGGTGTAGTTCGATAGTTTTCCACCCGCATCACTCAACGTCTGCGTAATCGCATAACTCCCCACCGCACTGTTCGTCGTCGCACTCGTGCTGTAACTCGCGCTGATATTGTCGCTGTTTTGTAAACCGACCAGTGATCCGGTAAACGCAGGATTGGCTGCGCCGTAAATTCGGTTCGTGCTGTCCGAGGTAATCGTCAACGGTGCCGATGTCACGGTCAGTATTCCGTTATTCGTCGTCACACTGTAGTTCGGCAGCTTCCCGCTAGGATCGCTCAACGTCTGCGTGATCGCGTAACTTCCCACCGGACTCGTCACCGTCGCTGCCGTTGCGTAGTTTGCCGTGATATTGTCCCCGTTTTGTAAACCAAGAATCGATCCGCTGAATGTCGGATTACTGGAACCGTAAACCCGATTCGTGCTGGCTGAAGTGATGCTTAATGACGCTGGCGTGATCAACAAAGCGCCATTGTTGGTTGTCACCAAGTAGTTAACCAATTTGCCGCCCGTATCACTCAACGTTTGCGTAATCGCGTAGGTTCCCACTGCACTATTCGTTGTCGCCGTCGTGCTGTAACTCGCCGTGATGTTGTCGCTGTTTTGTAAACCAACCAGCGATCCGCTGAACGTTGGATTCGCCGCGCCGTAAACTCGATTCGTGCTGTCCGACGTAATCGTCAACGACGCCGCCGTCACCGTCAAAATTCCGTTATTGGTCGTCACGGTGTAGTTAACCAATTTACCACTCGGGTCGCTCAAGGTTTGGGTGATCGGATAAGTTCCTACTACACTGGCGCCAGTTGCCACAGTCGCGTAGCTCGCCGTGATGTTGTCATTGTTCTGCAATCCTGAAATGGAACCGGTAAATACAGGATTTGCAGCGCCGTAAATTTGATTCGTATTATTCACCGTAACGGTCAAAGTCGCCGCCGTAATCGTCAAAATTCCGTTATTAGTTGTCACGGTGTAGTTACTTAATTTCCCGCTCGGATCGCTCAACGTCTGCGTAATCGCGTAACTCCCCACCGCACTGTTCGTCGTCGCACTCGTGCTGTAACTCGCGCTGATGTTGTCGGAGTTCTGTAAACCGACCAGTGATCCGGTAAACGCAGGATTTGTCGCGCCGTAAATCCGATTCGTGCTTTGCGAAGTAATTGTCAACGTCGCCGCTGTAACTGTCAGTGTCCCGTTGTTCGTCGTCACGGTGTAATTACCCAATTTACCACTCGGGTCGCTCAAGGTTTGAGTGATCGGGTAAGTTCCAACTACACTGGCGCCAGTCGCCACAGTCGCGTAGCTCGCCGTGATGTTGTCGGAGTTTTGTAAACCAACCAGCGAACCAGTGAACGCAGGATTCGCCGCGCCATAAATTCGATTCGTGCTGTCGGAGTTAATCGTCAACGAAGCTGCCGTCACCGTCAAAATTCCGTTATTGGTCGTTACCGTGTAGTTAACCAGTTTACCGCCTAGATCACTCAAGGTTTGGGTGATCGGATAAGTTCCTACTACACTGGCGCCAGTTGCCACAGTCGCGTAGCTCGCCGTGATGTTGTCGTTATTCTGTAATCCAACCAGTGAACCGGTAAACGTAGGATTGCTCGCGCCGTAAATCCGATTCGTATTATTCGCCGTCACGGTCAACGTTGCTGCCGTAATCGTCAAAATTCCGTTGTTCGTCGTCACGGTGTAGTTACCTAATTTTCCACCCGCATCACTCAACGTCTGCGTAATCGCATAACTTCCCACCGCGCTGTTCGTTGTCGCACTTGTGTTGTAACTCGCCGTGATATTGTCGCTGTTTTGTAAACCAACCAACGAACCGGTAAACACAGGATTCGTCGCGCCGTAAATCCGATTCGTGCTGTCGGAGTTGATCGTCAACGAAGCCGCCGTCACCGTGAGTTGACCGTTGCTGAAAGTGAAATCGTAATTCGCTGCCGACAAACTTCCGAGCGCCGGCACGATGGAATAGGTTCCAACCGCACTCGCTGCCGTGGCCGTTGAAGTCAGATTTGGACTGCCGCTCAAAACTGAAGTCGTCTCGCCGTTCACGAATCCGCCGTAGCTCGCCGTGAAGGTCGGGTTGCTCGCGCCGTAAATGCGATTCGTGTTATTTGCCGTCACCGTCAGCAACGCCTTCGCCACTGTGAAACTTTGATCCACATTCGGCGCAGCATTGTAATTCGCGTCGCCCGATTGAGCCGCGCGCACCACCACGGTTCCGCTGCCCGTCAGATGCACATTCGTTCCGCTGACAATCGTGGCGGGTCCGGAGAAAATTGAAAATGTCACCGGCAATCCGGCTGAACTCGTTGCGCTCACACCGAAATCCGCCGCGCCATAAGTTTTATTCGCCAACGTTCCGAACGTAATGGTTTGGTCGGCTTTGTTGACCGTCAAAGTCGCTGCCGAACTGTCCACGCTGCCGTAATTATTTGTGACCGTGACGGAGTAGCCGGGACTGTTCGCCGCGTCCG
>JBKJOZ010000154.1:0-4217 GCA_046595315.1 Limisphaerales bacterium | reverse complement strand
TTCTTTCTCCGCAATTTTCGCAACAGGTTTGGTTTCCACTTTCGCTGAAGCAATTTTCTCAACCGAAGCATTAGCCTTCGGTTTTTCTTCGGCTGACTTTTTATTTTCAACAGGCACTTGTCCGTTGCTTTCCAACAAGCCGATGACTTCCCCAACTTTTGCAACCTCGCCTTTGCGTTTCAAAATTTTGGAAATTCTTCCAGCATCCGGCGCAGACAATTCGACCGTCGCCTTTTCCGATTCAATCGTGACAACGTTTTCATCCTTCGCAACGACATCGCCTTCCTTCTTCAACCAGTCGCCAATTTCTACTTCAGTAATCGATTCGCCCACTTCGGGAACTTTCAGTTCAGTTGCCATAAATTTTTATTTAAAAGCCTCGGTTAAAATTTGTTGTTGTTCCGCCTTGTGCCGATTGGCCGAACCGGTCGCGGGATTCGCCGACGCCACACGGAAAATGCCCGCGAACGGAAATTTACCAAACAATTTTTCACCGAGATTTACACGAAGAAATGTCCATGCACCCATGTTTTTCGGTTCCTCCTGCACCCAGAAAACCGGCGTTCCTTCGCTGACATTTGCGAGGGCAGCTTTCAACGCTTCTTCGTTCAACGGATAAAGTTGTTCCAATCGAATCACCGCCACGTCGTCGCGCTTCTGCTTCTCGCGTTCGTTCTGAATCTCGTAAAAAATTTTCCCTGTGCACAACAAAACCCGTTTAGTTTTCTCTCCGCATTTTTGGCTGTCGGGAATGACGTGTTGAAAATTCCCTTGCTCGAAATCGGACAAACTCGAAACCGCTTGCGGGTGGCGCAATAAACTTTTCGGCGTCATGACCACGAGCGGTTTGCGCCAACGCGAAATCATTTGGCGGCGCAAACAATGAAAATAATTCGCAGGCGTGGTTGGATAAACAACTTGAATATTATCCTCTGCCGCGAGCGCGAGAAAACGTTCCAGACGCGCACTGGAATGTTCGGGGCCCATTCCTTCAAAACCGTGCGGCAACAACAAAACCAAGCCGGACAATCGTCGCCATTTGTCTTCGGCGCTGACGATGAATTGGTCGATGATGACTTGAGCGGCGTTCACAAAATCGCCGAACTGCGCTTCCCACAAAGTCAGGCCGTCGGGAAAATCGAGGCTGTAACCGTAGTCGAAGCCGAGGACGCCTGCTTCGGAAAGCGGGCTATTGATGACTTCAAACTTTGCTTGATCGGGCGACAAATGTTGGAGCGGAATGTAGCTGTGGCCATCTTCGTAGTCGTAAAATGCCGCGTGTCGTTGCGTGAACGTTCCGCGCGCGCTGTCTTGTCCGCTGAGGCGAATGCGAAATCCTTCCGTGGTTAACGTGGCGAAAGCGAGCGCTTCTCCCGCTGACCAATCTAGCGGCTTTTTTCCAACCGACATTTCGCGGCGAATTTCTAAAAATTTTTCAATCTTCGGATGCGGATGAAACTCTTTTGGCAGTTCAGTTTGTTTCAGCAACAATGCCGCAAGTGTGTTTGCGCTGACGCCGGTTTTGACTTCGGGTGCATTCGCCACCGCGCCGCCAAAATACGGATTGCGACTCCAGATTCCGCGCGTGGTTTCGCCGAGCGCTTTGTAATTTTCACTGCGCGCTTCGGATAATTCGCGCTCAAGATGTTCGCGACGCTCAGTGGCGATGGTGTCCGCTTCTTCGCGGGTGATTCCGTTTAGTTGGAGCAAATGATCGAGATAACCTTCGCGCACCGGTTTTCGTTTTTCGATGGCGCGATAAAGTGTGGGTTGAGTGAAGGACGGTTCGTCTGCTTCGTTGTGGCCGAGACGACGATAGCCCCACATATCAATCACGACATCGCGCTTGAAGGTTAGCCGAAAATCCATCGCCAACCGCACGACTTGCGCGACGGCTTCTGGATCTTCGCCGTTCACGTGGAAAATCGGAATCTGCAACATTTTCGCGACATCTGTCGCATACAAACTGGAACGCGCTTCATTCGGCGAAGTGGTAAAACCAATTTGGTTATTTAAAACAACATGCAACGTTCCACCAGTGGAATACCCCGCGAGTTGGCTCAGATTAAAAGTTTCTTGCACCACGCCTTCGCCGGCAAATGCAGCGTCGCCATGAATCAACAACCCCATGCAAAGCGTTCTCTCTTTGTCATCGACGCGATCTTGTTTGGCGCGAACGCGACCGAGCGCGACGGGACTCACGAATTCCAAATGGCTCGGATTAAAACAGAGTGAAAGATGAACGATTTTTCCCGCAGCAGTTTTCCAATCGCCGCTGTAACCGAGATGATATTTCACATCGCCGCCATGTTTCTTTTTATCGGAATCAGCGAATTCGCGAAAAATTTGTCGCGGACTTTTGCCAATAATATTTGCCAGCACGTTGAGCCGACCGCGATGCGCCATGCCAAAAACGATTTCTTTCACGCCGTGTTCGCCCGCTTTTTCAATCGCCAGATCGAGCAATGGAATTAAACTTTCGCAGCCTTCGAGAGAAAAACTTTTCGCACCAATAAATTTTTTGTGAATGAACTCCTCTAAGGTCACGGCGTCGGTTAATCGCGTAAAAATCCGAAGCTGTTCCTCCCGGTTCAGTTTCAAATGATTTTCCGTCGCTTCCATGCGCGTCTGCAACCAACTGCGCACTGAGAGGTCGTCAATGTGCATGTATTCGACGCCGATGGAGCGGCAATACGTGTGGCGTAATTTCTGGATCAATTCGCGCACCGTAAGTTGCCCCACGAACTGAAATGTCTCGGAAGAAATGACGCGATCCATGTCGGCCTCTGTGATGCCGAAGCGTGCGGGATCAAGCTGCGGCGCGGGGTGTCGCGCCATTCCCAACGGATCGAGTTGCGCGAGCATGTGGCCGCGTCCGCGATAGTTGCGCACGAGCTGGTTGACCTTGTCCAGAAGATGCGCGATGTCGAATTCGATGGGCGCAATTTGTTTTCCGAGACGGGAACTTGGCGAAGGATTAAAGAGACTGGGCGCGCGAAAACTGGGTCCACGTCGCGGCGCGGAAACTTCGCCATTCGGCATTTCAGCAAAGTAGCCACGCCATTCGCTGGAAACCGATTGCGGATCGTCCAAATAGTTAGCGTAAAGCTCCTCGACAAAAGCGAGGTTAAGACTGCTTGGTAGTTTTTTTGGCGAATTCATCAACTGTTAAGAAAATTATCCTCTCCAGACTCAAAGTCAAAAGAGGCGCGGATGGAAAACTACTTCACATTTATTGTCCATGCGTTTCGCAAAATTTATTCTATGTTGAGGCGGAACGTTTCATGACTTACGGGTTTCAAAACTACAAATCGACCAGTGAAATTGCGTTCACGTTGATCGAACTATTAGTTGTCATTGCCATCATTGCCATTCTCGCTGGTTTGCTTTTACCCGCATTGGCTTCTGCTAAGGAAAAATCCAAACGTGCCGCCTGCAAAAGCAACATGCATCAAGCAATTCTCGCGATGCACATGTACGGAAATGACAATCAGGAAAAAGTCGTGCCCGGCCGAGACAATCAAGCCGCCGCCGTCTGGCACGCCATTCGGATTTCCAGCGTGGGATTCACCAATCTCGTTCAATATTCCGGCAATCAAAAAATTCTCGATTGTCCGAACATCAATTTCGGCGGGCAGGCTCGCTACACGGCCACCTTCGGATATTTGATTGGCTACAATTATTTAGGCGACGCCATTTTGCCAGCGGGTCAATTTTTTTGGAATTCGCCGAAGAAACTTACCGAGCCTGGCACCAATGTAATTTTAGCGGATGCGAATCATTGGGGACAAGACGGGTTCACCATTGCACCTCACGGAAAAACGGGTCCCATTCTTGGAACAGTCGCAGGGCAGCAAACGTCGTTCACGCGAAATGCTTCGGTCATCACCGCGAAACAAATGGGCGCGGTTGGCGGCAACGTCGGTTTTCTGGATGGCTCGGTCATCTGGAAACCCATGTCGCAAATGAAAACGAATCGAGCCTTCACCACGACGTTTTACTTGGGAAATTGGTAGTCGTTTGGCGAAAGATCAATCTTCCACGCAGCTCTGGATTTCACCGCGAGCCACGCGGGTTTTTAATTTTTGTCCCCGGCGAACTTCGGTGGAATCACGAATCACTTTTCCGCTCACGGCGTCCGTCGTAATTGAATAACCACGCGCCAAAACTTGTTCGGGCGAAAGAAGACGCAAACGCGTTTCCAGATTCGCCACACG
>JBKJOZ010000394.1:0-3870 GCA_046595315.1 Limisphaerales bacterium | reverse complement strand
GCGTTGGCATAAGCGCGGGTCTTGAACGGGTTTTCGCCTTTCAATTCCAAGAGCGTCCCTATTTCGATCAAAATTTGCGCGACTTGATCTTTGTTCATGCGAAGAAAATATTGAACAGGGATGCACAGGATAGACAGGATAAATTGGCTGCTCTGATTCCTGATTGAATCCTGTTCATCCTGTCCATCCCTGATAAAAATCTTTTCGGAAATGAAACGAAACGAAATTCCAGTCGCCCTCACCATTGCCGGTTCCGACAGCGGCGGCGGCGCGGGGATTCAGGCAGATTTGAAAACGTTTGCCGCGCTGGGCGTTCACGGCACGAGTGCCATCACCTGCATCACCGCGCAAAATCCAAAAGGCGTTTTGGGAATTGAAGCGGTCAGCGCGGCCATGGTGCAAAAACAATTGGAAGCCATTTTCGCAGAGTTCCAGCCGCGCGCCGTCAAAACCGGCATGTTGTTTTCCGAGGAAATAATTGGCGTCGTTTCAGAATTTTTTCGCAAACGCGCTGTCGCATTGATTGTCGATCCGGTGATGATTGCAACGAGCGGAGCTTCTTTGCTCAAAACTTCTGCCGTTCACGCACTCGAAAAAAAACTTCTGCCGTTGGCGACGCTGGTGACTCCGAATCTGGATGAGGCGGCGGTGTTGATCGGGAGGAAAATTTCGAATGTTGAAGACCTTCGATCTGCCGCGAAAGAAATCCACGGCCGTTTTGGTTGCGCGGCTTTGGTCAAGGGCGGGCATCTTCGCGGCGAGCACGCGGTCGATTGTTTTTACGACGGAAAAACAGAACCTCTCTTGCGCGCAAAATTTGTCCGAGGGATTTCCACACACGGCACGGGCTGCACCTATGCGGCGGCGATTGCCGGTTTTGTAGCGAAGGGACAAAAACTCCCTGATGCCATCAAGTTGGCGAAAAAATTCGTCACGCGAGCGATCCAAAATAGCGTGAAAGTTTGCGGGCACGACGTCCTCCACAATTTTTAGGTTTTAGCCAGTGGCCGCTGTGTTATCCTGCCGGCTTGCAGGCCAAATCAATTTCTTTGCTAGGGTGCGCCGTCCTTTTTGCCTCGTTTTTTACGGCGCAGGCACAAACCAACTTTTTCCACTTTCGCACACCGCATTCGCTGGTGTGCCGCTCTGAAGAAAATATTTCCACCCTACGCGCGGCCAAACCGGAATGGCTCAAAGTTTTTGTCGGCAGCAGCACGAACACGATGGAGTTGGGCAATCGCATCGCCATTCAACTTAAGTCCGGTGCTGATTTGAAAAAGTTGACCGCTGGCCGCGCCTCAAAATTAGCCCGCACCGTCGCACCGGACGTTTTTATTCTGCAAGCCCCGGACGCCGTGACCGCGATGCTGGAGGCGGAAGCTTTCGCAAAATTTCCCGAAGTTTTAGCGAGTTATCCGGTGATGCGTCGTCGCGCCAGTTTAGATGGCGCTTTTGCCAGAATTCCGAACGACCCGTATTTTTATACTCAGTGGAATATGGGTGCCAGAAATCCCGACGGAACGGTGGGCGGACCGGATTTAAATATCCGCGCCGCGTGGCCTTTCACCCGGGGCGAAGGAATTACGGTGGCGGTAGCCGATATTGGAGTGGAATTAAACCACCTTGAACTGGTGCAACGCGGAACAGGAGCGCCGCATTTTAATTTTCTTGAGCAAAGCACGAATGGGAGACCCGGCGGAGATTCTGTGACCTGCGCTCACGGAACTGAGGTGGCGGGTTTGATTGTGGCCGAAGCCAACAATGGAAAAGGAATCGTGGGCGTGGCACCCAAGGCAAATTTGGCGAGCTGGGTTATTTTCACGACGAACGAACTGCTCGTGAGCGACGAACAATTGATGGATATGTTCCAATTCGCTTCAAACAGTGTGGCGGTGCAAAATCACAGTTGGGGCAATCCGGGTGTGCGTCTGGATGGGCCATCTTTATTGGAACAAATCGGAATTTCAAACGCGTTGACCCACGGACGCTTTGGGCGCGGGGTAATCATGATCCGCTCGGCGGGAAACGACCGCACACTTGGCGCAAATTGTAACGACGATGGTTATCCATCCGATCCGCGCGTCATCGCGGTGGCAGCCATTCGACAGGATTACCGAATAGCGAGTTATAGCGAACCGGGGGCGTGCATTCTTCTGGCGGCGCCAAGCGGCGGTGATGGTTTTTTTGGTTTATTTTCCACAGATCTTTTGGGGCTCGCGGGCGCTGATCAGGTTGGTTATTGCCCGCAGACTAATCTGAATTGCGAAACGAAAGATTTATCCGACTACGTTTTTGACGCACTCGGCTTTTCCGGAACGTCCGCCGCAGCGCCACAAGTTGCTGGCGTGGCGGTGCTGATGCTTTCTGCGAACACGAACCTGACTTATCGCGATGTGCAACAAATTCTTCTTTTGTCCGCTCGCCAATTTGATTTTGGAAATCCCGATTTGATCACCAATGGCGCTGGTTTCAAAGTCAGCCATCTCGCTGGCTTTGGCGTTCCGGACGCGGGGGTCGCGGTGGGTCTGGCGCGAAGCTGGTCGAATCACCCTCCCGCAACCACCCTCACTTTTATCCAGACAAACTGGTCTGCGATTCCTGATCAAGGATTGCGTCTTTTAACCTCGGGCGACGGCGTCTCGACCAATTCCATTCGCACTTTGCCCAGCACCACAGGCATTCAACCCGATCTTCCCACCGCTGTGCTGCCTTTGGTGGAGGTAGGTCAGGCCCTCACCGTTATTACCCAAAATCTCAGCGGCAAAGCGGCTCTGATTCAACGCGGCGGCGATGGTTATCCTCAAAAAATTAATCGGGCCGCGCAGGCTGGGGCTGCTTTCGCAATCGTTTACAATTTAGCAACGGCCAGTGGCGGATGTCCGGGCGGCGAACAGCTTTGCGCCATGACTGGAACAGACTATCTTCCAATCCCCGCTGTCTTTATTGGGTTCACCGCTGGCAATAACCTGAAAAATTTATTGCAACAAGGCACCAATGTTTTGGCGCAACTAAAACTCGAGACCACCAATTACAGTTTCGTTGTGACCAACCAATTAATTTCCGAACACGTTGGTGTCCGCATAAAAACAGATCATCCTTTGCGCGGTGATTTGCGTATGACCCTCGTTTCACCTCAGGGAACGCGCAGTATTTTGCAACGGTTCAATGGCGACACGAGTCCCGGCCCGGTGGATTGGACTTATTTTTCAACGCACCATTTTTTTGAGAGCAGCGCAGGAACATGGACCGTTTCGTTCAACGATCAAATTCAAGGCAATGTCGGCAACGTCCAAAGCGTCAGCCTCATCCTCAATGGTGTGGCGATCAACGACAACGACGCGGACGGCCTCGACGATGGCTGGGAAAACGCAAATCTCGGCTCCCTCGCGTTCGGCGCCAAAGACGATCCTGACCTCGACGGCTACTCGAATGCGCGCGAGCAAATCATGCAGACGAATCCAAACGTCAACGAAGTTCCGTTCAAGCTCGACGTTTCCTTTCTCGATCAAAGACTGGCTCGCTTGAGTTGGCCGAGCAGTGAGAATTTTAATTACGAAATTCGCTCCGGCACCAACGTTGCCGCCTTGGGTATCGCGGCCACCATTGCGGGCAAATTTCCCGAAACCGAATGGTTGACGCCCTACACCAATTCCATCGCGCAATTCTTCCAGATTCGCGCGGTCCCCAAGCCGTAGTTTTCGTTTTAACACGCGGAGATTTTTGCTAGGCTTTGGCGCAATGACCCGCGCCTGTTTTTTGTTTGCAGCCATTTTTTTGTGCTTCGCTCAAGCACAGGCGCAAAAGGCTCAAACTGTTTTTCGATTTCGCGAGCCGCAACTTCGTTCTTACATCGTTGAACCTAATTCAAAT
>JBKJOZ010000220.1:0-44482 GCA_046595315.1 Limisphaerales bacterium | reverse complement strand
GGTCTTCTCTTGCATGGTCGGCCACACGGCAGAGATAAATCGGAAGACGTTCTCGGTTTCGCTTCCTCAAAATTGGACCGAGGACACAAAAGATGACATGCACGATCCTGATTCTTTTGTTTTTTTTGAAAATCCGGAATCCTGCCTTTTCATAGTCATTATCGGTAAAAAGTCAAAAGGAGCTTCAGCCGATGTCTTGATCAAAACTCAAATGGAACAATGGCAAAAAAAGTTTACAGAGATGAAATCCAGTCCGATAAAGAAATGGTCGAATTACGAGGGGAAAGGTTTTGAGATAGAAGGAAAGATTCAAGGAATCGTTCGCTCTCAAGCACGGATGTTTACCTTTGAGAAAGATGATAACGTTTGTTTGATTACCGAATATGCAACGGTCGGGGATCTAAAAACGTTTGCGGCCGATTTTGCGAAGATCCGACAGACATTCAAATTAAAATGATTCTTTGCGCTCGAATGCATTGTTTCCCTCATCCACGAGGAGCCTGCGACGGTTTTGAGAATGGCGATTCGCGCCGGATTACCGTTGGTCCCCAGCATTCTTTCCTTTGCCGTAACCAGATAGCATGAGTATTATTTCCCCATGAGCGTTGAAGAACTTGAATCAGTTGTTTCCAAGCTCCCGACTGCGGAACTGGCTCGTTTCTCCGAGTGGTTTGAGGAGTTCATCGCGGAACAATGGGATCGGCAAATTGAGCAAGACATGCAAGCCGGACGACTGGATTCCGCACTCAAACGTGCCGATGACCATTACGAAGCAGGCCGTTGCAAACCGCTTTGAATCATTTCGCCGATCCAGATTTCTGGTTTTTCTACCGCCAACTCCCGGAGAGCATCCGCATCCTCGCCGATAAAAATTTTGAACTTCTCAAAAAAAATCCCCGGCATCCATCCGTTCGCTTGAAAAAGATTGGCGTTCTTTATTCAGCGCGAATAGGGCTTCACTATCGCGCCCTAGCCAAAGAACGTCCCGATGGACTTCAGTGGTTTTGGATTGGGCACCATTCGGCTTACGATCAATTGCTCCGGTTGCGCTAGACGAAATTATGGCCTGAATTATTTCTTCCCGATGCAGTAAAGATTCTCTGCGGTGCGGATGAAGAGTTGGCCTTGTGACACGGCGATAGAGGAGCGACACGGTTCTTCTTCCATGCGAATGGTGGACAAGATTTTAAATTCTTCACCCGCATCGAGGACAACCACGGTGCCGCGTTCGCTGTAACAATAGATTTTTCCATCCGCGCCGGTCGGCGAAGCGCGAAAAATATCGCGCACGCCCAGATTTCCCTGCCATTTCTTCTCACCGGTTTTTGGATCGAGACAGGTCATCATTTGTTTGTCGCCATCGAGGACGAAAAGTTTGTCCTGATAAAATAAAGGGGTGACGCAATCGCTCGGAAATTCTTCAAATTTCCAGGCAACGTGCGTGGCGGTGATGTTGCCTTTGCCGCCGGATTTGATCGCGAAAACAGGTTCGCGTTTTGCGGCGCAAACGAAAATCATTCCAGCTCCAGTCACGGGGGACGGAACAATGCGCATCCACTGTCCGTCTTTCGCGTTCAAGCCGTCGCAACGCCAGATTTCTTCACCGGTTTCAGCGTTGTGACTGGTCGTGCAATTTCCACCAACGATAATTATTTCAGATCCATTTTTTCCCTCGAAAGGAATCGGGGTTGAATACGCTTCGGCGGATTCCATCTTCGCTTTGGTTTTGCGGATGTGACGCCAGAGGTCTTTGCCCGTTTTCGGATCGAGACAGAGCAAATAAGAATCGCGATTCGGTTTATCGTCAATGGCGTGGGCGTAATCGGCGGGAATCGGTTCCCGCTGCAAAACCTGGACATAAAGTTTGCCTTTGTAGAGCAACGGACTGGAGCCGTAGAGCCACATGATGGAAAATTTCCCGAAATCTTTTCCGAGGTTGCGCGTCCAGATTTCTTTTCCTGAAAAATCAAACGCAGCGAGATTGCCGGTGCCGAACATCACAAAAACAGTTTTCCCATCGGTGACGGGCGAGGGCGAGGCCATGTTGTTTCGCCCGATGACTTTGTCGCCGACCACAACTTGTTTTTGCCAACGAACTTTTCCATCAACACGGTTAAGGCAAATGAGGTTCAAATTTTTTTGAGCGTCTGGACTGGAAACAAAAACGTGGTCGCCCCAAATCGCCGGAGTTGCGCCGCTCAATCCTGACATTGGCGCTTTCCAAATAATGTTTTCGCTGGTGCTCCAGTTGGTGGGTAAATTTTTTCCAGTGGTCGAGCCGTTGAAATTGGGTCCGCGCCATTGCGGCCAGTTTTCCGCGTGCAAAGAGGCAAGTAAAAGCAGGCTGGCGACAGCGGTAAAAATTCTGGCTTTCATTCAAATTTGATAACCAGCAGGTACTTTGAAAACAAGAAAGATTACTTTACAAAAAAGCCGGTTTTGTTACACCCGTTCAAATTCATTACAAAATTATGATTAAAAAACTCATTGGAATTGGTTTAGTGGCAGCTTTCGCTGCCGGGGCAATTGTCACTGTTCAAGCAGAAGACAAAAAAGCGGACAAGGTTGAGAAAAAAGTTGAAACTGCTGAAGGCAAAAAGGATCGTCCTTCTCCATTTTTTGGCAAAATCAACGAAATTGATCAGGCCGCAAAAACGATCAGTATCGGGAAAACGAAAAAGAAAACCATTCACATTACGGATAAAACCAAGGTGAAAAAAGATGGCAAACCAGCGACCTTGGCGGACGCCAAAGTCGGCGATGAAGTCGGCGGTTCTTATCGTGAAAGCGCTGACGGAAAACTAGAAGCCGGGTCGTTGCGTATCGGACCGAAAGCTGAAGCGACTGGCAAATCTGCCGACAAGAAAGAGAAGAAGTAAGAGCAAGAAGTTTTTCAAACGGATATTACAGGCAGGCCTTAACGGCCTGCCTTTTTTGTTTTTCATGAACCGCGCCACCAGCTTTTTTTACTGTCAGGAGCAGGCTGGTTGTATCGGTTGACAAGGAGTTCGCTGCGCGCGGCGGTGAGGACGAGAATCAATTCGTCGTAGGATTGAAAGCGGTTCGCCGGTTCTTTAGCCATCGCGCGAACCAACGCATCGCTCGTCGTTTGTGTAATCTCCAACACAACCTGATTGGGCGGCGTGAGTGGCGTGTGAACATGTGCCGAAACCAAATCTTCCACCGTGGGTGCTTCGAATGGGACGTGACCGGTCAAGGCGTGGTAAAGCGTTCCACCCAGGCTATACATGTCGGACAGAAAATCTTCTCGTTCACGCTTAATTTTTTCCGGGGCGACATAGTAAGGCGTTCCCCAAACACTGGATTCACTAGAGGGGTCCACGTCCACTTCCGCCGCGCGCGCCAAACCGAAATCAATGAGCTTGGGCTCGGGTGGAACATCGCTATTGAACAAAATATTTCCGGGCTTGATGTCGCGATGGAGGAGATTGTGTTTGAGCGCTGTGGCCAGCGCGGAGGCGACTTTGATTCCCACATCAAGAACATCGAGCTCCGGCACGCGGGTTTCTGCGGAGATCCGCGTATCGAGACTGCCATTGTTGGCCAGTTCCATGACGAGGTAGGGTTGACCTTCAAATTCGTCGAACGTGTAAATGTGAATGATGTTGGTGTGATTGAGCGCGGCGCCGGCGCGGGCTTCACGGTAAAAGCTCTCCAAAACTTCCGGATCCTCGAGCATTTCGCGCTTCATCATTTTCAACGCAACGGCACGTTGAAGATTCACGTCGAACGCGCTGAAAACCGTTCCCATGCCACCGGACGCAATCACTTCGCGCAATTCAAATTGCCGAAAAGTCACTGGCAACATCACCGGATGGCCGCACTTCAAACAGGCAATGGTTTCAAATTGCGGCAAGTCTCCTGGAATAAAATTCTTTGCGCCGCATGCGCCACAACTCACCATTTTTAACGGTTTGTTGCCTTCGTTTGAGTTGCCCATCACAAGAAAATACTAGCATCCAAAAGATGTCGCTCAAGTCTGATGCGGCAGAAAATTCTTTTGACAAATGGGACACCCTGCTGTTTCTTTCAGCCGCTTAGATGAAAAACACGTTCACAGTAAAATTGAGCCTGCGCGTCTCCGGTCGCTCCGTAGCGATGCCGATTTGGCGTTTGCACCAGGTTACTGGCAACGTGGCAAAAATCTTCTAAACGATACAACCAAAGATTTTAAAAACCCACGATTGCCAGTCAATCGTGGGTTTTTTGTTTTAAGAATTTGCCGTTCATGGAGAACGGCGAGCTAGAAAGAAAAAATGAAAAATAGAAAACAAACAGTACCGACGCAATTTGCGACGGAAACGCGCTTCGATTTGGCGACGCCATTTCGGGTGACGCAGGACGATAAATTCGAACAATTAAAAGGCCGCTTGTTGCGGCGATTGCTCGACGACGCCGTGAGGCCGGAATTGAATGCGCCCTTGCGCCGTGCCGCCAACGACGCCGCAGCTTTAGCTTGGACAACGTCGTTCCCGCTTTTGTTCTTCCCGGCTTTGCTGGAAGAAAAAGCATTACGCGCTCGTTTGCAGTTGCAAAAACAAAAGCAAGTCCGCCTCCGCAGCGAGACGCTTCTCGCGGAGGCGGCATGAAAAAACAGAAATGTGAAAAAATAATTTCTGTCGTGCCATCCAACCTCGGCATGGGGAGCCGTGGCTGCGAGCTTACACCGCATTCGCAGCCACGCCTCCCCATGTCGATCTGCCTTCGCTAAAAAACGGCGAACAGATAACAACGCCGAAATCAATTCACGAATTAAAAGTGATTCAGGTTGACCCGGTTTTAAACGGCAACGTAATTTTTAGTCAGTGGAATACACACCGAATCCTTGGATGATTTTGCCCTTTGGTTTGCTTCTGGCGTCCATCGCGCTCGGTCCCCTCCTCTTTTCAAAATGGTGGTCGAAAAATTATCCAAAAGTCGCTCTCGTTTTAGGCGCAATTACGTTGGCTTATTATCTTTTCGGATTCCAAGGCGAGTTGCCGAAAGGTCATGGAATTTCCTTTTACAAAGAGATTTGGCGCTGGTTCTGGACACCTTCCGCCGCCCATCACAAAATTTTTGAGACGCTGCACGAATACATCAGCTTCATTGCGTTGATCGGTTCTTTGTTCGTCGTTTCTGGCGGAATTCACATCAACGTCAAAGGTGAAGCCAGGCCAATTACCAATGTCGTTTTTCTTTTGGTTGGCGCAATCCTCGCGAATTTTCTGGGAACGACCGGCGCCTCGATGCTCCTGATTCGTCCGTGGTTGCGCATGAACAAATATCGCGTGACCGCGCATCACGTCTTGTTTTTCATTTTCATCGTGTCAAATGTCGGCGGGTGTCTCACGCCCATAGGCGATCCGCCTTTGTTCCTCGGTTATCTCAAAGGAATTCCATTCTGGTGGGTGGCCGAACATTGCTGGCCGATGTGGGCGGTTGGAATCGGGATTCTTCTCGCCATGTTTTACGTGGTGGACGCTCACAATTTCCGTAGAGCGCCCAAACAAATTCGCGCTGAAGCAACTCAGCATGAAGAATGGCGTTTTGACGGAATTCCCAATGTGCTTTTGCTCACGGTGATTATCGCAGCCGTTTTCATTAAAAACCCTCCATTCCTCCGCGAAGGCTTGATGATCGGCGCGGCGGTTGCTTCCTATTTCACGACCAAAAAATCGGTGCATGAAGCCAACAATTTTAATTTCCATCCCATCCAGGAAGTTGCGATTTTGTTCATCGGAATTTTTGCAACTATGATGCCCGCGCTCGACTGGCTTCAGGTGAATTCCCGAATGCTGGGCACCCCTTCCCCTTCTCTTTACTACTGGGCTTGCGGAAGTCTTTCCGGATTCCTCGACAATGCGCCGACTTACCTCAGTTTTTTAAGCGCCATTGAAGGAACCATCGATCACCATCTTATCGCGCAAGTTCAACAACTGGTCGGTTCACACGGGGCAGAACTGACAACTCTCACCGGCCCTGACGCAGAACAAATTCGCGCAACCTTTAGTGCCTTGAATCAATATTTTTCCAGCGAACTCGCCGCCGGAAAAATCACCATTGAAAATATTGAAATCGCTTTTCTTCTCGGCAATCGCTCTTTCAATAACTTCATTGTCGCAATCAGTGTCGGCTCCGTTTTTTTTGGCGCGGCCACTTACATTGGCAACGGCCCAAACTTCATGGTCAAAGCCATCGCCGATCACCAAAAAATTCACACACCCGGTTTCATGAGTTATGTCCTGAAATACACGCTGCCATTTCTGGTGCCGGTGCTCTTCATCATCTGGCTGATTTTTTTCCGCAATTAATTTTCATGCGCTTTTTTTACAACATCCTTTTCCCGATTTGTTTTCTGCTAAGCGCGCCGTTTTATTTTCTAAAAATGTGGCGGCGCGGAAATTGGAAAAGAGGTTTCGGGCAACGCTTCGGACTTTACGATGGCAAACTGAAACAATGCCTGACGAACCGAAACATCCTTTGGCTCCACGCCGTCAGCGTCGGCGAAGTTAATATTTGCACTCACCTCATCAAAGCTCTGGAACCGCGCGCGCCGAATTTAAAAATCGTCGTCTCCACCACCACGTCCACCGGGATGGGCGAGTTGTTGCGAAAACTTCCGCCGCACATCGACAAAATTTATTATCCCGTCGATGGACAAGGCATTGTCCGGCGCGCGATCAACACCCTTCAACCCATTGCCATCGTGCTGATCGAAGCGGAAATCTGGCCAAACCTTTTGTGGACGGCGGCGGATTATCGCATCCCGCTTTTTCTCGTGAATGCCCGACTCTCCGAACGTTCCTTTCGCGGCTACAAACGTTTCGGATTTTTGTTTCGATCCATTTTCAAATCGTTCACCGGCGTTGGCTGCCAAAATGAAACGGACGCCACGCGGCTTCGCGAACTCGGTTTTCCCAAGGAAAAAGTTCACGCCTTCGGCAATTTAAAATTCGACGCAGCAAAACTGAATGACCGCCGTTTACTCGATGTTCCTGGAATGCTCGCGCAATTAGGGATTAAAAATGGTACGCCAATTTTAGTGGCGGGAAGCACTCACGCTGGGGAAGAAACGATTCTCGCGGAAATTTTCCTTCGTTTGCGCGAAAAATTTCCCGACCTGCTCCTCGTGCTGGTTCCGCGTCATTTTGAGCGTAGCAAAGAAGTGGCGCGCGAACTGGAAGGGCGCGGCGTGAAGTTCGTTTATCGCAGCACGATCACCTCTGAAACGCGCAAAACTCCCGGAGAAATCGATTGCCTGCTCGTCAACACCACCGGGGAACTCGTGTATTTTTACGAACACGCTTCCGTGATTTTCGTCGGAAAAAGTTTAACAGCGGAAGGCGGGCAAAGTCCGATTGAACCCGGTGCGCTCGGCAAGGCGATGGTTTTTGGCCCGAACATGCAAAACTTTGCGCAGATTGCCGAAGCGTTCGTGAAAAAAGATGGCGCCATTCAAGTGCGCGATGCAGCGGAATTGGAAAAAACTATTGCGGATTTGCTCGCCGATGAAAACCGTCGAAACGCGCTCGGCAAAAACGCGCTGCAAGTCGTGCATGAAAATCTCGGCGCAATCGATCGCACCGTCGATATGATTTTGGCTGGTTTGCCCAAATAAAATCATTTTGCCACAGAGGCACACAGAGACGACGGGGAAAATTACATTTTCCCTGTGTCCTCGGTGGCTAAAATTTACCCAAGAATTCGTTTGCCTTCGCTGAGGAAAATTCCTTGGAAATTCATTTCCAGCGCCTGTGGATTCGTCGCTTTGGCCAAGGCTTCTTCGCGGGAGACTTTTCCCGCTTGCACCAACTGAAACAATGCCTGATTAAAATTTTGCATTCCATCTTCGCTGCCGGTTTCAATTGCGGCCGGTAGTTTATCCAAGCGATTTTCCTCAATCAATTTTCGCACGGTGCCGGTGTTGATTAAAATTTCCTGCGCGGGCGTCATGCTGCCGCTAATCGTCGGCACCATGCGCTGGCAAATCACGGCCTGCAACGTTCCAGCGAGTTGACGGCGAACCTGTTCGCGTTCGTCCGCTTTGAAGAAATCGAGAATGCGCCCAACCGATTGCGCGGCGTTGGTTGTGTGAAGGGTCGACAGCACCAAGTGGCCTGTATCGGCGGCACTCATCGCCGCAGCAAAACTGGTCGCGTCACGCATTTCACCGACCATGATGATGTCCGGATCTTGACGCAAAACATGTTTTAATCCGTGCGCAAACGACATCGTGTCCAGACCGACTTCACGTTGTTCGATGACCGATTGGTTATCTTCAAAAACGTATTCGATCGGATCTTCCATGGTGATGATGTGTTTGCGGCTGTTCGCATTGATGTATTCGATCATCGCAGCGAGCGTGGTCGATTTTCCAGAACCGGTGGAACCGGCGAGCAAAACAATGCCGCGAGGGGATTGCGCTATTTTTTTCAGGATTTCCAGCAAGCCAAGTTCTTCAAAAGTGGGCACCTGCGTTTTGACGAAGCGCATGGCCAAACAATATTGGCCGCGTTGCTGAAACAGGTTGGTGCGGAAGCGCCCCACGCCCGGAAGAAAATAGGAAAAATCAATCTCGTGATCTTCTTCAAAACGCTTGATCAAATGTTTGGGCACAATGTGCTCCACGACCGTCTGCATCCATGCCTCCGTCGGTGCGGGTGCCTCGATGGCAACTAATCTTCGGTTAATGCGAAAAACAACTGGGTTCTCGACCTTGATATGAACGTCCGAGGCGCCACCTTCAACAGCCGTGGATAAAATGCGACGAAAAATTTCCATGCAAAAAGTCTAGCAGAGAAAAAAGCGCGGAGACAAGCGTCGGCAAACGAGATGAGCATTTGATACCAAACCGATTACCTGGATTCCCCCAGAAAATCAGGCGGGTGGAGTGAACCCGAGGACTATGTCAAAACGTGCGGCCAGTTCACCGGCGTTCGCATTTTTCATCGGGAGGAACGGAATGATTACCGACTTTTTCGCTTTCGGATTTTTAATGCCGTTGAGCACTCCGTCGCGTTCGTTTTGAGGTTCGCCCGCGATGTAACATTGGGTAGTGAATTTTTCCTCTCCTTTGAATTTTACTGCGAAATGAATGTGTGGCGTGCGACCCGGATAAGCGACCGGTTTGATCGTGCGAAAGAGATATTCACCCGTTGTGCCGGTGAGAAACCGACCAAATCCCTGGAAATTACGGTCGCGCTTTTTACGATTATCGCTATCGCTATGGAGATAAATACCGTTTTTGTCCGTCTGCCAAATTTCGACCAGCGCATTACGCATCGGTTCGCCACGCGCATCGAGAATTCGTCCGCTCAAATATGTAATTTCGCCTGCGGCTGGAGTGATCGCGTCGTTGACGACAATCAAATCATTATCGGTGTCGAGCGGAAGTTTGTTGGGATAAAATGGGCCTTCAGTTTGGCGAGGAGTGCGAATTAATTCTTCGGCAAAGGCGCCGAGGACATTGAGAAACACCGTCGCCAGCGCAAGTTTTGCCAAAAATTGGCGGCGATCTGGATAGACACGAGCGCCGCGCATTAGGAATAAGCGAGGGAACTTAAACGAGCCTGCGATTGGCGTGAAAGCCGGGTGAACAAAAGGGAAACACAGTAACCGGAATGGCGATTGCCGTTGCATGCCACAACGACGCCGGTGCAATGAACTTTTTTGGCGTCGGGATACTGCAAATCAAGGGATAGCTCGGTCCAGGCGGGAATGGCACTGACGGTGCGAAATTCGATACCGCTTTTTCGGACTTTTACCGCACTGGCAGAAAGCGTGAGGCGCATTTGGCCTTGCGGAACTGTGGGTATCAATGGAGTGAGTTCGATTTTTCTAGCGCTCATATTAGTATTAAAATTTTAGCACTGTTTATTCGTGCGTCCAATTTTTTTACCATTCAATTACGGCTGCGCCCCATGTCAGACCGGCGCCAAAGACTACGAGCAACACAAGATCTCCACGATTAATTTTTCCGGCGGCCACTGCTTCATCCAAAGCAATTGCCACGGAAGCCGCAGAGGTGTTTCCGTATTTTTCCAGGTTGACGAAAACCTGGTCTGGAGTGACCCCCAACCGTTCACCCACGGCGTCAATGATCCGGCGATTGGCCTGATGCGGGATGACGCATTTGATTTGGGAAATATCAATTTCGCAACGGCGCATCGCTTCCTGCGCGGCGGTGTACATTGCATTCACCGCGCTCTTAAACGTTTCTTTGCCGTCCATGCGCAAATGATGGTGACCCGCTGCAACCGATTCCGTGGTCGCGGGACAGCGACTGCCACCGCCCGGCATAGAAAGCAAATCAGCTTTTGCACCGTCTGAACCCATGCAAGCCGTCAACAAACCGTGCGCTTGTGGGCGGTGTTGCAGAATGGCCGCGCCTGCTCCGTCGCCGAAAAGCACGCAGGTGTTGCGGTCTTTCCAATTGACGATGGAGGAAAGTTTTTCTGCGCCGATGACGAGCACTGTCTCGTAAGTGCGCGACATAATAAATTGCTGGCCAATTTCCAAACCGAAAATAAATCCTGAACAGGCCGCTTCGATGTCGAACGCCGCCGCGCGCCGTGCGCCAATTTTTTGTTGAACCAGGCACGACGTGGACGGAAATGGCATGTCGGGCGTGATGGTTGCGACGATGATTAAATCAATTTGATCGGCGGTAATTTTAGCCCGCTCCATGGCGCGCAAGGCCGCTTTTGCGGCGAGGTCGGAAGTAAATTCGTCGGCGGCGGCAATGCGGCGTTCTTTGATCCCGGTTCGCGACGTGATCCATTCGTCGGAAGTGTCCACCAACTTTTCCAGCTCAGCGTTGGTCATCACCCGCTCCGGGACATAGGAACCCACTGCGGTAATGGAGCAGGTGCGCCCCTCGAAATTATGTTGAGCGCGTGGATTTTTAAATTTTTTTCTCGTGGGGCTCATGTTCGAACCTGTCCGGTGGGTTTATCTTCTTCGAGCCGTTGGTTTGCCTTGGCCATTTCCGTAATAATCAACTGATTCAAGTTGGTCGAAAAAGCAGTGGCAGTCTGTCGAACCGCATTGGCAATAATTACCGCTTTGGCCGAGCCGTGAACTTTGATCACGTTTCCATTCAAGCCAAGCACTTGAGCTCCGCCGTAAGCTTCCGGATTCATCCGTCGTTTTAAGCCACGTAAACCGTTTTGCGCCAAAAACGCCCCCAGCTTCCGCAGGGGAGTTGCGGTTAGTTCCGACTTCAAAATTTCCTGAATGGCTTTGCCCATGCCTTCAACGGTTTTTAAAACGATGTTGCCCACAAAACCATCGGCAACGACCACTTCGACGTTCCCCTGAAACATGTCTGGACCTTCGACGTATCCAATAAAATTCAAATCAAGCTTTCGGCAAAGCGCCAGAGCGGCGCGGGTGAGTTCGTTGCCTTTGATGTCTTCCGAACCATTACTCAAAATGCCAACGCGTGGAGATGAATTTCCAAGCATCGTTTTGTAATAAGCGCTTCCCATCACAGCGCTTTGCGCCAATTGAACAGGTGTCGTTTCAGAATTTGCACCGCCGTCCAGCAAGAGCCATTCACCTTTGACGCGTGGCATGACAATGGCAATGGCGGGACGCTCCACACCTTCCAACGGGCGAAGGCGAATGTGGGACGCGGCCACAATTCCACCGGTGTTGCCTTGGGAAATGATGGCGTCCGCTTTTTTTTCTTTGACCAAGTCAACGGCGCGAAGAATGGAACAATCCTTTTTCTTCTTCAGGCCTTCGACCGGTTTATCCTCCATGGTGAGAACTTCGGAGGCGTGGACGATTTGAATGCGGGAATCCTGGAGTTGGGCGCGAGTAAGCCCAGCCTGAATTTCGTCTTGCTTGCCGACGAGAAACAGCTCGCTGATTTTCGCATTGGCTTGCAATGCGAGTTTGACCCCATCGATGACAACCCCGCTTCCGTGGTCGCCACCCATGACATCGACTGCGATTCGCATAAATAGAAAGAGCGCAGAAGGAAAAATTCCGCTCCGCGCTCCCTAAAAACGAATTAAGCCGTGGCTTGGACTGTTTTGACCTGACGACCTTTGTAAAAACCGCACGCTGGGCAAACCCGATGCGGTACGGCTGGGGCGGCACATTGAGGGCAAATGCTCAATTGCGGCAGTTTCAAAACACTGTTGTACGCTCGGCGCATGCGCTGGCGGCTTCGTGATGGTTTACGTTTGGGAACACCCATAATTTTACAATTTCAGTTTATTTAATTCGGACCACGCAGACGAAATTTCCTCGATCTGATCGGCACCGTTTGAGCCTTTTGCTCCGGATACTGGCGGATTTTTCAATCCCCCGCACTCACTCTCGCACAACGGATGTTGCGGAAAGGCCAAAAGAATATCTTCGCGAATATAAGGCGTCAAGTCCACGGAATCGCTGACTGTCGCTATTTTCTCCTCACCGGTTAAAGGCAAATGAACGGCCCACTGCTCGAAATCCAGCTCACGTTGAAACGGTTTCAAGCAGCGGGCGCAGTCGCATTCCAGCGTCAAATGTAAATTCCCCCGCACCAACAAATCGTTTTCCAATCGTTGCGCTTCCAGGTCGTATTGTAGGGGATGAGGCGCGTGAATCAGTTCGTCCAACTGATCCAGCTCCAAATCAGCGGCAGGCAATTCTCCCTTAAGTTCGAGATTTTTGTGCTCCAGGTGGCGAAGGTTGACGATTAGAGGCATAAACAAATCTCCTTTTACTCAAGTTCAGACATCCGCCGTTACGACTTGCTCAACTTTGTTTTCAACGCGGTCTGCACGTGCGCCGGAACGAACGAACTGACATCGCCTCCCAAACGCGCGATTTCCTTAACGATGCGCGAACTGAGAAAAGTATAAGTATCCTTGGGCATCATGAAAATAGTTTCAACGCGTTCGTTCAATTTACGATTCATCAGTGCGAGTTGAAATTCAAATTCAAAGTCGGAAATAGCCCGCAGTCCACGAACCACCGCCTGACCACCACGACTTTCAACATAATTAACCAAAAGTCCGTCAAACGAATCGACTTCGACTTGCGGCAGATGGCCAATCGCTTGTTTGGCCAACGCGACGCGTTCCTCCAAATTGAACAGCGGTTGTTTGCTCTCATTTTGTGCGACGGCGACGATAACTTTGTCAAAAAGTTTTATCGCCCGCTGGATGACATCGAGATGGCCGTTGGTCAGCGGATCGAAACTGCCGGGATAAATCACCGTTCGCATGGCGCGAATTTATCAGCGCGAGATGAAATGCCTACTGAAAAGTGGCGTGCCGTCCTTGAACCCATTGCTCTCGAGTGCGAACTACCGTCGCAAATCGCGTAACGTTTGCAGTATTTCCGTTTCCAGAACCGCTGCCGCTTCCTGGCCGAAAGGTGAGTTTTCCACTTCGTAACCGCCTTTCGTCCACTCGTCGGGCGTAGCCAGGTAGGCGAGGCGACCATTCGTGTAGCCCGAGAAAAAAGTGATCGCGAAGGGCGATTGCGCTTTAATCGCCAAACCGGTTTTAGCAAAGGGCTCGATGTTGCAGCCGATCAGCGCCACGTCACCGAAGCAAATGAAATGCGTTCGCACACCCGCGGAAGTTTTCCCTCCGAAATCATCCGCCATGCGCAACTGGATGTCCGCGCGGCGCGCCATGTAAATCGCTTCCGTGATGGCAGCGTCATCATTTCTAGCCCGCGCCTCCTGCAACTGTATTTTCCAGTGATCCAATTTTTCCGTCGCCGATTTTTTCTCCGGCAAACTTTCGCGCAAAGGGACAAAAATTTCTTTCTCGATAACACGCAGTGGCAGCGCGTTCATGCAATCAAACCGGCAATCATATTTTCCCAACGGCGCGCCGGAGGGAACAATCTCCCGAAAAATTTGGTTCGAAGGAATCGTGGTCAAACTCAACGCCACTTTAACCACTTCATGCCCGAGGACTTTGCCGAGTTGCTGATAGACTTTCGGGTCGGCTTGAAACCCTTGCACCGGCCCCTGATCCCCCGCCGCGCCTTGCAAAAAAACGCATTTGCCGCCGAGCGATTCTTCGACGACGCGTTTCATGGCACCGGGATAGTCGGGTGTGATCAATCGATTGAGCGGCCCCATCACGGTGGGGTGACAGGCGAAATTCACCAGTGTGGCAACAGATTTTCCGTCGAGGGAATCCAACTTCACCACCAAAACTTCATGGTCGCTTGTGCCTTTAGAATTGATTCCGAGAAATTGCTCGCCCTGATCTGTAACGGCGCGGCGATTGACATTGATCAAACATTCGCCCCGCCCTCCCCGGACTTCCACGGCCTGCAAATTTCCCATTGCTTCCTGCGCCGCTTCCGCTGACCGCCGCGCCACTTCGGCGAACCACGGCTCGACCAATTCAAATCCTTTTTCAATCCAACTTTTGTAGGGTACCGGACCGGAGTGAGTGTGCGTCGCAGAGGCGCGAATGTTTAAAATTGGAACCCCCGTCGCCACGCTGACCGCCGCGCGAATCTGGTCAGCGCGGCGGTTGGTGAGAATTTGGATATCAATATCCAGCACGAGCGTGGCGGTTTTTCCATCGGACAACGCCAGCGCGGTGACCCACAACTCCATGTCAATACCCTCGGCCTGTTCGTGTTTCTGCGCGCCCCAGCCGCCGTGCGCGATATTGGATGGCGGGTTAATCCCGCGCCGTCCTGTGCCAGCCAACAATGAATTTTGCATCATGCTCATTTTACTACTGCAAAAGAGAACACCGGGAATGACTCCCTTTTCAATTTCTTTTATCCGAACAATTCAGCTCCACTATAACTCGAAGTAGAACCTCCGGATTCACCCAGTGCACTCATTCTCCTTTCCACCGATTGAATTTTTGCAACTCCCGCTGTTAGTTGGATGCAAATCTTATGCGTCGTCGCCGAATTTTTTTCCTGCCGCTGGCCATCGCTGCCCTGGTGATGCTTTTTCAATATTTTAATGCGGAAAAAGTAGTGAATCCCGAAACGGGTAAAAAAGTTCGCGTCGCCCTTTCCACCGAACAGGAAGCGACGCTCGGCCTGCAAAGTTTTAAAGAAGTGTTGTCACAATCGGAGACGATTAACAACGGGCCCGATTACGAACTCGTGCGAGGCGTCGCACAAAAACTCGCGAGCGCAACCGGCGATGCCGCGAAAAATTTCGATTGGCAAGTGGCTTTGATTCGCAGCGAGCAAGCGAACGCCTTTTGTTTACCGGGCGGAAAAATTGCCGTGTTCACAGGCATCTTGCCATTCACAAAAACCGAAGCGGGCCTGGCGGCAGTGATGGGTCACGAGATGGCGCACGCGATTGCGCGGCACGGTTCGCAACGTTTGCTCCGCAGCAGCCTGACCCAAACCTTGATGATGGGTGCACAGTTTTCAATGGGCGACATGGATTATCAACAGCGACAAGCGGTGATGGCGGCTCTCGGCGCCGGCGCCCAATTCGGGGTGCTTCTTCCCTTCAGTCGCGACCACGAAACGGAAGCCGATCAGATGGGGCTGATCTACATGGCGCGCGCTGGCTACGACCCCCGCGAAAGCATCCCGTTTTGGGAACGAATGAGTGAAGCGGGCGGAAGTCAACCGCCCGAATTCGCCTCGACCCATCCATCGAACCGATCGCGCATCGAACAACTGCAGTTGTTCATGCCGAAAGCCGTCGCCGAATTTGAAAAAACGCGAGCGCGATAATTTCCTTTTGCCATGGCGGTTGCGTTTTCGAAATCAAAACTTCATCTTCGCGCAGCATGTCATCTGAAGAAAATTTGATTTGGAAAACGGATTTCGTAATCGCGCACTCTGTATGTCTTTCCCGCAGTTTGAAACAGTGGACGGGGCGCGAATTGTTGCCGGGAATTTCAACTCCACTGGAACTTTCCCGGAAACTTTTTGAAGCACCGTTCGTGCTCGTCTCGCATGGAACTGAAGCCGATCCGGTTCTGAATTACGGAAATCGTTCGGCTCTCGATCTCTGGGAGATGTCGTGGGATGAACTCACGCAAACGCCGTCGCGCTTTACTGCCGAAGCACCCAACCGCGAAGAACGCGCGCGCCTGCTCGCCGAAGTCACGCAACAAGGTTTCATTGACAATTATTCCGGTGTGCGCATTTCGAAAAGTGGACGGCGCTTTCGTATCGCCCGCGCCACAGTCTGGAATTTGATTTCCGAAAATGGCCAACCTTCTGGTCAAGCCGCGATGTTTAGTGCGTGGGAATTTCTGTGATTTCAGTCCAGCGCATTCCCCGCTTTCGATTTCTCCTCAAAAAAAGAGGTCGTTAAAATCCGCGTCAGTTTCCACTGGTGGAGAAAAACAAATTCACTTTCTTCAGATCATCGACGAATCGTGCAAACTGCTCCTCGAAATTAACCTCCACCGGTAAACGTAATAACGACGACGGATGAACTGTGATCAATGTCTTAAAACCGGAAAGGTTTTCGATTATCTGGCCGCGTTCTTTTAAAATTTTCACGGGCGAACCCATCAACGAATGCGCCGCCGTTCCACCCAAAGCGACGACAAGTCCGGGGCGAATTAAATCCAATTCGGATTCAAGCCACGGTCGGCACGCTGCAATTTCGCGCGCGTTTGCAGTTTTATGAATACGCCGTTTGCCGCGGGGCTCGAACTTGAAATGTTTTACCGCATTGGTGACGTAAGTTTGGGATCGCTCTAAGCCCGCCTCGGCCAGCGCACGATCAAAAACTTGTCCCGCCGGACCCACGAACGGCTTGCCCACCCGATCTTCCTGATCGCCCGGCTGTTCGCCGACAAAAACAATTTTTGCATCACGTGGGCCTTCTCCAAAAACCGTGCAGGTTGCATTGCGCCACAACGGACAGGCGCGGCAGTTTGCCGCCGCGTCCCGCAAAGAATCCAAATCGCGGCGTGCGGGAAGTTGCGGAAGTGAAAAATCAGATTCACGCGGCCGTTGAAAATCGCTCCGCTCGATCATCACCGAAGTCTGGCGCGGCGCGGCGCGCAGGAGCGGTCCTATGACGGCCGCCTCGGGTAAATTTTTCCAATTGCGTTTAAGTAATTGCGCCTGCATCGCGCGCGGTTTGAGCCGAGCCGGATTGAAAATGTTGGAGTAGTAGGCAATCCAAAGCGGCTCAATATCATCGCTGATGGGCGCATGTAATTTATCCACGCCGGGTGAAAAACTGACTGAATCACCATCCCAATGCATACAGCGCTGCGGAGTCAGGATGGACCATCTCATCGTGGCAAACCGATCGACGAAAAACGCTTCGTTCAAATGGACCACGTCGTGTTCTGGCTCGTACCACGCGACAAACCACGGTTGGGCTTCAATTTGGGTTTCGCGAAAGCGGAGAAAGGCTCGCATGCGATAGGCGTCTTTGCTGACTTCCTTTTCCAAATGCGCGAGTGAAATAACATCGGCATCCACTGGATCTTCCAAAAGTTTCGGCTCGCCGTGCGTGAGTCGCCAGATCATGCGATAGAGCAGCGTCCATTTATTTTTATCGGAATGATCAACCACCGCTCGCGCCAATTTAAAAAATGCTTTTGGAACTCGAAAATTAGTGGAATCAGATTTCTCTGTTGCAGGCATTTCCATGGGATCAAAAAGTTCTAGCGAAGGTTCATCATTTGCCTCACGCCACAAAATTTCATTCGGCGGGATCCCTTGCCGCAGCAAGTCGCGGGCGGCGTTTTGCCAACCTTCAAAAGTTGAGTTGAAAGTCACGCTTTGCATTTCAAAGTTCGCCAGTCAGAGCGGAGGAGTCAGGTGCAAACAAATCAAGTTGCTCGGCTGGTCGGGCAAAGCGCGCGGCGAGTTGGTCACTTTCTAGATCGAGTCGATGAGGATGGTGATCCGAAGTTTCGATAAACGGCATTACTTTTTTAAGCGGCACTCTCAAGCGAATCAAATCCTGCAAGCGGACCGACGCCCATCGGCGCGCCTGCAAAATGCGTTGAATATTTCTCAGGCCCAATCCGGGGACGCGGAGGAGTAAAAACTTCGGGGCCTTGTTGATATCCACTGGAAACCAATGTCGATTCCGCAGCGCCCATGCGAGTTTTGGGTCAATTCGCAGATCCAAATTCGGCGAGTTGGCTTCAATAATCTCGTCGGCTTTGAATTCGTAAAAACGCATTAGCCAATCGGCTTGATACAAACGATGTTCGCGCATCAGCGGCGGCGCAATCAGCGGCAGTTTGTTTGACGAATCTGGAATGGGGCTGAACGCGGAATAATAAACCCGTTTCAATTCATATTTTCTGTAAAGGGTCGAAGCGCGTTGCAAAATGGCCTGATCCGGGGTGGCGGTGGCTCCCACAATCATTTGGGTACTTTGGCCGGCGGCCGCGAATCCCGGCGCCTTCAAATTTTTTCCGCGTTCTTCTTCTGCGTTCGAAATGCGTTTGGCGATTTCACCCATCGCAACCTGAATTCGCTCATCATTTTTTTCCGGCGCCAACCGTTGCAGATCATCCTTGGTTGGCATCTCGATATTAATACTGAGGCGGTCCGCATATTTGCCTGCTTCTTCAATCAAGGATTGGCTCGCCTCAGGAATTGTTTTGAGATGGATGTAGCCCTTAAAATGATGTTCGAGGCGAAGTTTTCGAGCGACCGCGATGACCTGTTCCATCGTGTAGTCGGCGGTGCGAATAATTCCTGAGCTCAGAAAAAGTCCTTCAATGTAATTCCGTCGATAAAAATCCAAAGTGAGCTGCACCACTTCGTCCGGGGTAAAACGCGCGCGCGGAACCGAACTGGAAACGCGGTTAACGCAATAAAGGCAATCGTAGGTGCAATAATTGGTGAGTAAAATTTTCAACAACGACACGCAGCGTCCGTCCGGCGTGAAGCTGTGACATATTCCCGCGCCCGTGACCGAACCGATTCCGCCTGCGCGCGAGTTACGCTTTTCGCCGCCACTGCTGGCGCAGGAAGCGTCGTATTTCGCGGCGTCGGCGAGTATTTCGAGTTTCTTTTGTAGATCCATGCGGAGATGGAAACTGTAGCCCAAAAACGCGGCGAAACAATGGACAGACGAGGCCAATTCAGTAAAAATATTTCGCCCGGAAACAATTTCATTTATCCACGAATCGAGGATTGCGCTCCGGAATCCGTTCCGCTTCGATTCAAGCGCATGAACCGTTTGCTCTCCATTTTAATTTGGTTTTTGTTTAGTTTTCCCGCGATGAGCCAGAACGAAAAAACAATCGACGCGCTCTTTTCTGAATTCAACCAGACCAACGCACCCGGCGCAGCGGTCATGGTGATCAAAGAAGGCAAACCTGTTTTCGCCAAAGCTTACGGATTGGCAAATCTCGCTGAAAAAACACGCTGTTCGACCAACACCAATTTTCGCCTCGCCTCGGTAACCAAACAGTTCACTGCGATGTCGATTTTAATTTTGGCCCAGCGTGGAAAACTTACGTTGGACGATAAAATGACGAAATTTTTCCCCGAATTCCCCGATTACGGAAAAGAAATCACTCTTCGCCATTTGCTCACGCACCAATCCGGCTTGCTCGATTACGAAGAGGTTATGCCTGCCAACGTGACGATCCCGCTGAGCGACAGAGACGTGCTTTGGATTTTGCGTCAGCAGGATCACTTGAAATGTTCGCCCGGCGAAAAATTTGATTACAGCAACACGGGTTATTCCTTTCTCGCGCTGATTGTTGAAATCGTTTCCGGTCAAAAATTTGCGACGTTTCTCACGGAGAACATTTTTCAACCGCTCGGCATGACCCACAGCATCGCCTACGAACCGGGCATTTCCGTCGTGCCCAACCGCGCGTTCGGCTACGCGAAAGTGGGAGGCGGTTTTGAGTTCAGCGATCAAAGCACCACCAGCGCGGTGCTGGGCGACGGCGGAATTTATTCTTCACTCACCGATCTCTACAAATGGGACCAAGCGCTCTCCACAGAAAAACTGGTCAGCCGGAAAATGCTTCAAGAAGCGTTCACCGCGCATTCCGCGAAATCGGATATTGAAGGCAGCGGCTACGGCTACGGTTGGTATGTTGCGAAACATCGTGGCTCGGATCGAATCTGGCATTACGGCAGCACCTGTGGATTCTCGACCGAGCTGGATCGGTTTCCTGAAAAACAACTAACCGTCATTATTCTCATCAATCGTCGCAATGCGAAGAATCCTGAACTGTCGCATAAAATCGCAGATCTTTATTGGTAAATTGTTTTATTGAAAAACGGCCCTCGCTCAAAAGTTAGGGTCATGTCGAATTTCTTAATCAGGGGAACGACAAAAAAAATTAGCCGACACATTTCGCAAAGATTTGGTGACACTGAAAACATTACTGGTTTGAAACCGCAGGAAATCACAAATGGGGAATTTGGCCTTTGTATTTTGCCGCGAGAGCTTTTGTGATTTCACCCGAATCAGTGTTGAGGCTCGGATAAATTTCAGGTGATTTGCCCGCAGCACTCGCGCGAGAAACCGCTTCAGCGATAATTGAATGCAAAATAAACGCGCTCGTAATGGTAGAAGTCGGGCCGACTTTTTCCGTCCCGCTAGGAATTTCAACTGCGGCATCCCCGGCTTCGCTGCAATTGTCGATCACTAGATCCACCACGTCGGCTAACTTTTTCCCGGAAGAATGCCGCGAGCCAAATGCACCGCTATGCTTTGCGCTCAAAACCGCAATGACCTTCGCGCCACGCTGGCTCGCTACCATCGCCATTTCGATTGGAACGGCGTTGCGCCCGGAGTTGGAGACGACAAACAACACATCGCCGAAGCCCAGCGCATATCGTTTTAAAACTTGAGCGGCATAACCCTCCTTGCGTTCCCATTCCGTGCTGGCGAATGCGCTTTTGTGAACCATTAAATTTTCATCAAGAATCGGAATTGCCCGCGCCAAGCCTCCGGCGCGATAAAACATTTCTTCGGCAAGCGCGTGGGAATGTCCGGAACCAAACGCGTAAATGAATTTTTCCTGGATTAATGCAGCGGCAACCCACTCGGCGGCTTGCTCCAATCTCGCTCGTTCCGTGCGATGGATTTCCGCGATCTGGCTTTGAACAGTTTGGAAATAATCATCAAGCGCACTCATGGCCGAAAGTTAGATAGAGTTGATAGGATTTACAGTATTTGTTCAGCGCCCGTTTAGAAAATCTGTTCATTCTAAAAATTCTGTTCAAAGCTGATTCCCATGCACAAACAAGTCGCGCTCTTCACCAGCGCTTTTCTGATTAGCCTCACAACTCTTGCAGCCGAGCGCCGCGAATTGCGGGTCGGCGTGGCCGGTCATGCTTTCGATCATCTCGGAAATATTGGAGAACAAGCGGACGCTGCCCTTGCGAGTGGTGCGACCATTATTTACGCCACAGGTTTCGGCGGGGTTGGCTATGAAGGGGTGCGTTCCGGGAAAGAAATGGAAAAAATCCGGAGGAGCAGCGCGGACTACATACGCCGTGCGAAAGCAAATGGAATTCGACTCGCCCTCGGCTATGTCTGCGCGACCTCCATCGTGAAGCTGGAAACTTTTGACCGTAATTGGACGCAAAAATATCGCGCACAATTTTCTTCGCCGCCTGCCCAATGGCTGCAACAGGATCGCAACGGAAACCCGCTGCCTTCGTGGTATGGCGGTGATTATCGACCCGCCTGCATGAACAATCCTGATTGGCGAACTTACGAAAAATCAATCGTGTGCGAGCAAATAAAATCAGGCCACGACGGAATCTTTTTCGACAATCCCACGGTGCATCCACAGGGATGTTACTGCGAATATTGCATGACAAAGTTCGCTAAATTTCTGACAGACGAAGGCGGTAAGTTTAATTTGCCGAAAACGAACGTGGTGAATTTTATTCGGCAGATCGCAGTTAATCAGCCGAAAGATTTCATGCGGTTCCGCTGCACCACCGCGCGGGATTTTATGGGCGAGATGCGGCGGTTTGCGCGATCCATCCAGCGCGATGCACTCGTGACCTGCAACAACAGTCTCAATGCACCCGCCGCATTTTTTTCTCAATGCCGCGATTACGGCTACAACATTTCTGAAATGAGCAAAACGGAAGACTTGGTGGTCGTCGAGGATATGGCAACGCAACCGCGCGTTTTGCCAAACGGCACGGTGATGGAATACGGTCCGATTTACGAAATGCTCCAAGCGATTTCTCATCGCAAGCCAGTGGTGGCCTGCACGATTGCCGACGGCGATTATCACACCGCGCCGAGCTTGGTGCGCCTCGCCATGGCCGAAGCTGCCGCCCATCGCGCCTCGTATCTTGCGTGGCCGACGTGGCCGGAAGATCAACGGGCGCGCATGAGTTCCACCATTCGCCCGCAAGCTGATTTTCTTCGGAAGAACGCCGCCTTGCTGAATGACGTTGCACCGCGAGCCGACGTGCTCCTTTTTCTTCCATTCCGCAAATGGGCCGACACGCTAAACTGTTGGGCCTTGGACGCCGCCGCAGCGCTGAGCCGTTCCAACATCCAGTTTCAAGTCGTTTGTGAAACTGATTTCTCCAAGCGCCTGAATTCTGACTCGGCGAGAAAATCCATTCTCCTGTTGGAAACGCAGTCTGATTTGAATGCACGTGAAAAACTAACGCTGAAAAACTTTCTAAAAAAGCAGGGCCGAATAATTTTTGCGGAAAAAACAAATTGGCTTTCTGAACTTCAAACCACTTTAGCCAACCCCTCCATCGTGGTGAACGGACCCCCAACGGTTCGCGCCACCGTTTCTGATCAAAACAAACAAACCATCGTTCATCTTTTGAACCTGAACATTCAGCGCCTTTCTTCCTTCGAAGACAAAGTCACTCCAGCCACGAATGTTTTGGTCAAAATCCGCGTGCCTTTTGCGAAAGTTCATTCGATCACAATGCTCAGTGCCGACGCCGGTTCTACGCAGGAACTATATTTCACATCGCGCCGCGGAAAAGGCGAAAGCTGGGTCGAAACCAGAATTCCGGAATTGAAAATTTCCAGCATTCTGACGATCAAGTAAGCTGGGGAATTCTATTGTCCCTCCAAATTGATGGAGTAAATTTTTGACGTGATTTACGACGCGTCACTCGACGAGTTGCTGCAAAAAGTTTGGGCTGGAAAGCGCATTGATTCTGCCGAGGCGCTGCGCCTTTATCATTTGCCGCTGGAAGAACTCGGGTCGCTGTCCGACCGACGCCGGGAACTGGCGAAGGAAACCGCGTTCGAAGGACGCGGCAATAAAATCGTCACCTACATCGTTGACCGCAACGTCAATTACACCAACGTCTGCAACGTCTATTGCAAATTCTGCGCGTTTTATCGCGTGGAGAAAGACGATGACGCCTATGTCATCACGCACGACGAGATGGACAAAAAAATTGAGGAAACCATCGCGCTCGGCGGCACGCAAATTTTGATGCAAGGCGGGCATCATCCTAAACTCTCGATGCAGTGGTATCTCGATTTGCTGTCGCACATCAAAACGAAATTTCCGCAGATCAATATTCACGGATTTAGCCCGAGTGAGTTCGTACATTTTCGGGAAGTGTTTCAAAAGCCGGTTGAGGAAATCATTCGCGATTTTGTCAAAGCCGGACTTGGTTCAATTCCCGGTGGTGGCGGAGAAATTTTGGTGGATCGCGTGCGCCAGCGAATTGCACCGTTGAAAGCGATGAGCGACGAATGGTTGAACGTGATGGATGTCGCGCATCGGCTTGGATTGGCTTCCACGGCGACGATGATGTTTGGACACGTCGAAACAGTGGAGGAACGCATTGAACATCTCGAGCGAGTGCGCACGCAGCAGGACAAAAGCAAAGGTTTTACCGCGTTCATCGCGTGGACGTTTCAAGCCGAACATACGAAGCTGAAAGCGCCGACGGTGGGCGCGCACGAATATTTGCGGATGCAGGCGCTCTCGCGAATTTACCTCGATAACATTCCGAACATCCAAAGTTCCTGGGTGACGCAAGGTCAAGAGATCGGGCAAATCGCGTTGAAATACGGCGCAAATGATTTGGGCAGCATCATGATCGAAGAAAATGTTGTTTCGCAGGCGGGAACAACTTTCCGCATGGGTGTCGCCGACATGCAGCGACTCATCACAGAACTCGGCTACGACCCGCGCCAACGCGATAACTGGTATCGTTTGGTGAATTGACCCCGCCGCTTTTTTCACGTTTCATTTTGCCGAATGAATTCCGAACCGCTTCTGAGCATTGTTCTTCCCTGTTACAACGAGGAAGGAAATTTGCACACGCTCATCAGCGCAGTTCGCGAGGCTCTCGAGCCGCAAAAAATTGATTACGAAATCGTGATCACCGACGATTGCAGCCGAGATAATTCCTGGGGTTTGCTCAAAAAATTTGCGGAGGCTGATAAACGAATTCGCGTGCAGCGTTTCCAAAAAAATGCGGGCCAATCCGCTGCGCTCTGGGCTGGAATCAAGGCGGCGCGCGGGAAATTTATTGCGACGCTCGATGCAGACATGCAGAACGATCCGCGTGATCTGCCAAAATTTTTAGAGGCGCTGAAAAGCTTTGATTGCGTTTGCGGCTCACGCGTCGAAAGCCGGGCCAAAGGAGATAGTTTTGTTCGCGTTGTGTCGTCGCGGATTGCCAATCGCGTTCGCAATCGGTTGAGCGGTGAAACGATTTCCGATTCAGGCTGTTGTTTTCGCGCGTTCAAACGCGAATGCATTGCGGATCTTAAATTTTTCAAAGGCATGCATCGGTTCATGCCGACCTTGATCAAAATGGAAGGGTTCAGCGTGACTGAAATTCCAATCTCCACTAATCCCAGGTTTGCGGGGAAAACAAATTATGGCGTTTGGAACCGGTTGTTCTCGTCGTTCTACGATTTGCTCGCAGTGCGCTGGATGAAAAAACGGATGTTCCGGTTTGCCATTGCGGAACGCATGAATTAGCCGCGTTTTGGTGGCGCACTTCACGCGCTCCTTTGATCGAGAAATCTTTCCGCCGGGATTAGCGTTCGGTTTCCAGGATGCTCGCGAAGACAACTTCTTTAATTTTCCAAATCAACGCCATGGTCATCGCCAGCGGCATGAGGAGCAGAAAAATGAGGAACCAAACTCCTTGCGGTTCGGCTCGTTCTAAAATGGTGCGCAAGAATTCGGGTAGAATTGGGACAAAATTCATCGCGAAATAGGCGAGCAATAAAATCGGAATGGCGAGCAGGACGCGGCGGTTGAAGGTTGTAAATAATTTCGTTTCGAGCCGAAGTGTTTCGTCGGGGAGCATGGCGGCTAATCGATCCAAAACTCGGTTCAGAATGAGAATAAAAATCAGGCTCGACGCGGCCAGAAGCATAATGGCAAGGGTATAGAGCTCAACAAATGGGAGACGATGCCACCACGCCAAAAATGGACACAAACCCAGATCTAATACTGCAAAAAGGCGGGCCCGTTCCAAAGTGTTCTGCCAGATCCGTTCCTGTTTTTGAAAATGACCCAGTTGCGACAACCCGTACAAGAGCAGGCCGCTCACTAGGGTCGGGGGAACAATTGCGAGGAAACCGAGACCATCAAAAAAATCGGTGCGCGCGGTCTGGATGTAAATCAAGAGCGTCAAGGGCAACCCCCAAAATAAAGCGGACAATCCGCGCACCAAACGCCCAAGGCGGCGGAGCAATTCTGCTGGCGGAGCTGGCTCGGTCGATTGCGAAAAGTTATTTGTCACGAGCTTGCTCGATCCCATCGTTCATTCGCGCCAAACAAAGCAGAGAAATGAACGAGTTGGATTGTGTCTTCAGATGGCGAGGTAGGTGTATTCTTTTAAGCCGCGCTCGTAGTCGTCGAGCAAACGCATTCCTTCGGACGGTTTCAAGCGATCGGATTTTATCGCTTCATCGATCTGCACTTTCATCAGGCGTTTCAATTCGTTTTCGTCGTATTGCACAGCACCCAACGCCTGAACAATGGTGGTTCCTTCGATGACTTCTTCGACGTAATAACCAGCCGGCTCATCCGGATCGAGGAAGACGTGGACTTCATTGACGCGGCCAAACAGATTGTGCAAATCGCCCATGATGTCCTGATATGCGCCCATCAAAAAGAAACCGAGATAGTAAGGTTCAATCCCCTGCCCGCTGGCTTTTAATTTGTGCATCGGCAAGGTGTCCCGGACATCGCGTAGATCGATGAACTTGTTGATCTGTCCATCAGAATCACACGTGATGTCCACCAAGGTTCCTTCGCGCGTCGGTTTTTCGTTAAGCCGATTGACCGGCATGATGGGAAAAAGTTGACCGAGCGCCCAGTGGTCGAGCAGCGATTGAAACACAGAAAAATTGCAGAGATATTGGTCAGCGAGGCTGTCTTCCAGTTTGCGAATCTCCTCAGGAATATAAGCCTGGCCCTCAAAACTTTTCACCACTTCGAGACTGATCTCCCAATAAAGTGTTTCGATTTTCGCTTTGTCCGGAAGCTCCATTAAGCCAAGCGTGAACATGTTGTGCGCGTCTTCCTTGCGCTCGAGCGCGTCGTGAAACGCTTCCAGCTTATTGAGTTTCGCGAGGTTCTTCCGGATATCGAGCAACTCTTTCACGAGCGCGTGCTCGTTGTCGCCGTATTCTAAACCACTGTTCTCGCGAATTTTTTCGATTGCGCCGAAAACTTCCACAATCAAAACGCTGTGATGCGCGACGATGGCTCGGCCGCTTTCACTGACGATATCGGGATGGGGAACTTTCTCCGCATTACAAACGTCGCCGATGTAATAAACGATGTCGTTGGTGTATTCCTGCAAAGAATAATTGGTCGAACTGTCGAAGGCCGAACGACTGCCGTCGTAGTCCACGCCCAACCCGCCGCCCACATCGAGGTAATCAATTTTGAAACCCATTTTGTAGAGCTTGGCGTAAAAGCGAGTGGCTTCCTGCACCGCTTTTTTCACGATCAAAATATCAGGCACCTGCGAGCCGATGTGGAAATGCAGCAGCTTGAAACAGTGCGAAAGATTTTCCGCTTTTAACAAATCAGTGGCGGCGAGCAACTCCGCGGTGCTCAAACCAAACTTCGCATTTTCACCGCCGCTCTCGGCCCATTTTCCAGCGCCTTTGCTCAAGAGCCGCGCGCGAATTCCAATGAGCGGCTCGACTCCGATCTGTTTTGAAACCGTGATGATCTGTTTCAGTTCCTCCAGTTTTTCCACGACCATGATGACTTTGCGTCCGAGCTTGGTGCCCATCAGTGCCATCTTGATGAACACGGAATCTTTGTAACCGTTGCAGATAATCATTCCGCCGGGTTCTCTTTGCAGCGCGAGTCCGGCAAATAATTCCGGTTTGCTGCCGACTTCGAGGCCAAAATTATACGGCTTGCCCGCGTCTAAAATTTCTTCAACCACTTCGCGGAGTTGATTGACCTTGATGGGAAAAACGCCGCTGTATTTTCCCTGGTAATTGAATTCTGAAATCGAACTGCGAAAGGCCAAATTAATCGACTCGACGCGATGGCGCAGGATGTCTTGAAAACGAATCAATAACGGAAATTTCAGTCCGCGCCCTTTTGCTTCCTCGATGACGTCGTTGATATCCACCGACGCGCCGGCTTCGTGCAGCGGTTTAGCCACGACGCGGCCGGCATCGTTAATGTCAAAATATTTCGCGCCCCAGCGATTAATATTATAGAGATTTCGCGCGGCCGGAATGTCCCAAGCTGGCGTCGAAGCGGAAGAATCACTCATGTAAAAATTTCAAATCGCCGCACTATACGAACGTTGCGCGAGAATTCAATACGCGGAATGAAAAATTTTGCGGCGTTATTTTCACTCTCAATCCCAGCCGTAATCTGGCTCTTAATCTCGCTCCGTCAAAAAAGATTAGGATTAAGATTACGATTAAGATTAGGATTTTTCACATGGCGAAAACTTCGTTGTCTTCCGTGGTCACTTATTGCGAGAAAATCTTGCGCACGGAAAAATTTAACGACTGGGACGGCGCGGCGAATGGGCTGCAAGTCGAGAATCGCGGACAGGTAACGAAAATCGCCGCGACGGTCGATGCCAGTCTGGCCACGATCCAAATGGCGGTCGCAGCGAAAGCCGATTTGCTCATCGTGCATCACGGTTTGTTTTGGAGCGCGACGCATCCGTGGACAGGTCGCCGTCACGAAATGCTCCGGTTACTTATTGAAAATAATTTGGCGGTTTACAGTTCGCATCTGCCTCTGGACGCGCATCCGCAGCTGGGCAACAACGCGCAACTTTGCGCTGCGCTGGGATTCAAGAATTTGAAACCATTTTTTTTCTCAAAAGAACAATTTATTGGACTCCAAACCAAAACAAAAATTACGCGAAATGAATTATCGCGGCGGCTCGGAAAAATTTTAGGCAAAACGCCCATCGAACTGCCGGGCGGCGCCGAAGTGTGCGAGCGCATCGGAATCGTGACGGGCGGCGCGGGCAGTGAATTGAAAAAAGCGGCCAGCGAAGGGGTGGACACGTTTATCACAGGGGAAGGGCCACATTGGACTTATGCGCTGGCGGAAGAAACGGGATTAAATGTTTTCTACGGCGGCCATTACGCGACCGAAACCTTTGGCGTCAAGGCGCTCGCCCAACATCTCTCGAAAAAATTTAATTTGCCTTGGACGTTTTTGGATCATCCGACGGGACTGTGAATGAGAAACTCACGATTAAGAAAAGTTCCTGAGTTTTAAATTCCTGAATCTTTCCGTTTTCGCCCGAACGCGACAAAAGCGCAGAGGCCAAGTCCTGCGGCCAGAGCGGTCAGACTGACATACAAAGTTTGCAGAGGCGGCTCGAAACGGAATTCTACTTTGTGTTCTCCTTTTTCCAGCTGCACGCCACGCATCATAAAATTGCAACGCAGCAACGGCTTTGCCTGTCCATTCACGAACACTTTCCATTTCGGATCAAACTTATCGTTGAGCAACAAGACTGACGCCATCTCCGCTTTGGCCTTCAACTCCACCCGCTTCGGCGAGTAGGCAATAATTTGAACGGAACCCGCCTCAGAATTCGTCGCAAGATTTTGTGCCGCCGGAATTTCATTGGCCACCAAAACGGTTTTGTCCGGGGTGAATGCGGGATTGACCAATTGTTCGAGCGCGCTCGGGTCATTCGTGACGACTTGCCACTGGCTGTAAAGCTTGGCGCGCGGCAATGCGCCCGTGAATTCGATCAGCGCAAATTGACCCGTTAAATTGGTCTGCACCACATACCGCCCTGCCCCGCCGGAGTTTCCGACCGCAAAAGCAGTGTGGACTTTAAAACGTTTTTGCGCGGGATCAATTTGCTGGTTAAGCGAGTCCGCAAATCCGCCGCTCAATCCGAGAAAATATCTGACGTTGGTCAATTCCCAGAGGCGCACTTGCCCGCTGAGTCCTGCTTTACGAAACGCGGTGAGAAACGCTTCTTTGTCCGCCGGAACGCGAGGCTCTTGAGCGACGTCGAGCGTCTGGATGTTGTAATAAAGAAAAAGATGTTGCAGCCATTCGAGGTAATAAACGTTTTGCTGAAAAAAGGACATGGTGTCGTTGATCTGAAATGGAAACACCATGACGCGCTGTTCGTATGGTTTTTCCCTGAGAAGATCGATGATCGGATTGCTCGCGTATTTTTCTTTGTAATTTTGATAAACAATCCAATGGACGTTGGCGTGGGCCAAATCGAAAATGATCAGCGCGCCCATTAAAATTCCGGCCAGTTTAATTTTTCCGACAAATTTCCCACGCAAAATTAGGAGGAGCAGAATGATGGAGGCGGCAAAAAAGAGAACGAACCAACCCATTTCACCGATACTGAACTCCGCGATTTTGGGAGCGATGTCGCTCCGGAAATCAAATCTCTCGAGGTAACTGATGAGGCTTTTCTTTTTCGAAACGTAAACCATCCAGGCCAGAAGGCTGCCGCCCAGGAGCAGACCGCCAGCAATAGTCCATTTTTTTTCGAAGGCGGAAACCGTAAATTTCCGAGCAGCATTGGCCTTGGCGATGGCGTCGTTAAAATAGGTTCGCACCAGCGATTCCAGCCCGTAGCCGAAAAGAATCAGCAGCGCGACATGGAAGGGATGTAAAAATTTAATGGGGTTGCGGATGGTGGAAAAATACGGAAGCGCAAAAACGAATTGGTAAAACGGCGCATGACGTCCCAAAGCGAGAAGCAGCGAAATCAACGCCGTGGCCGACCAAAACCAGACGAATTTTTTTTCGATCGCGCTGAAGGGATTATTTTGTTTTCGGAACGATTGAGCGGTGGCGAGGATGGCGATGAGCAGGACGAAAATTCCGGAATATTCTCCCGAGCCGGAGTGGCGCGCGAGGCCTTGATGACTTTGTTCGTAGCCGGGCGACTGGGCGACGGCGCCCCAATAAGATTTTTCGTAGAGCTGACTTTCGCCATCCACCATCCGGTAACCGAAAATTCCGGGGATGACCACGCGCAGGAGTTCCATTTTCGGCAAACTCCATTGCGTCGCCCAGATCCAACGCTCATCTTTAGATTTTCCATCCTGCTGGGCCATGTTGATCCCTTTGACCTGCGTGCCAATCAAAGTCGAGAGGGTGTGCGCTGCGGTGAAGGCCGCAAAGAGGGCGACAATCGCGACGATCACAGCGGATTTCGCCAAAACTTTTCCGGAAAATCTTTCAAATGCCACGCCAACGAAAATCCCAAACGCGGCCACGTAAAGACTGTTAATCGCGCCAACATCGAAACCTTCCATCAATCCAACTCCGACCGCCGCGCCCGCCAGGATTCCGCGAATCCAACCGCGCCGGATCGATTGACTGGCCAGTGCGGCAATCGCCAGAAACATCATGGCAAATGAAATAACCCAAGTGCCGAGCCCCCAGCAGGCGATGGAAAAAGCGTGCATGTTCAGTCCCGCTGCCAAACCGCCGAGGATGCAAACCAGCGGACGAAATCCGAGTTCGCGAAAGCAAAGCCACGCGCTCAAGCCGAGCAAAAGCATCGTGAACGGCGCGTAAATTTTCATAAGCACTTCCTGCGAAACGAGGGTTCCCAAGAAGGCGGAAATATTCGGCGACGCGCTGGGTGATTCGCCGCCAATCCAGTTCAAGTCCTGCCAATTACCAGTGAACGTTCCGGGCAAGGTATTCATCGTCGCCTTGATCGCGCCGAGCGGAGCGTCATTGGCGAAAAGAACCTGGTTGGGATCAAAACTTTTGTGGAAAAGAACGCAGAGAATGGTCAGGAGCAGAATCGCGCAAAGGACAAACGTTTTTCCCGACGCCTTTTTTCCAATTGAACTGGTTTGCATAAATTTTCCGCGAATAATCCGGCCGGAAGAAATTACTCCATTTTTCGGCTATTCATGTTCAAAACATGAACGGGAAAAGCTGCACTGCCAACTGTGAACTTGAGAGGACATACTCATTCGGTCGTCGCAAAATGAGTCATTCGATAAACAAAAATCACCAGTTTTAGAAAAAATTAGCAAACAAATGTGCTGTTGGCATGAGGTCGGCTCTGTTATTTACTGGCTGCTTTATTGCTATCCCAGCATCGAATGCGTTACTTACTTTATTCTCATGACGGATTAGGGCTGGGACATACTCGACGCCACATTGCGGTCGCGCGTGCTTTGACTGAACTCACGCCGAAAAGTTCCATCCTCATTGTCACTGGTGCGGATGAAGTCAATCGGCTCGGTCTTCCTGAACAAGTTGAAGTGCTCAAACTTCCGGGCCTGCGAAAACTAGCAAACGATTCTTATGGTTCGCGTCGGTTACAAATTACAGTCGAAGAAATTCGTTCGCTTCGCGCTGATCTTCTTCTCACCACTGTCAAATCTTTCCGACCCTCCGTCCTGCTTGTGGACAAACATCCGTTCGGTGCCAAAGGAGAATTTCGCGCTGCGCTCGAAGCTGCGCGTTCCCACGGCGCTCGCACCGCCCTTGGCTTTCGCGACATTTTGGATGACCGCATGACGGTTCTCCAGGAATGGGCGCCTTACAACATGCTCGAACGCATCGACGAAAATTATGATCAGGTTTTAATTTACGGAGATCGCGCCGTGTTCGATCCCATTGCTGAATATGATTTCCCTAAAACCATCGCCGCAAAAACTTCTTTTTGCGGCTACATCGTCAACCCCGCCAGCCACAAGGAAAGCAATGACGCAGGCATAGTCGCCCTTTTAAAAAATCGCTCACGTCCCATTGTGCTCGCGACCCCCGGCGGCGGAGAAGATGGCTTCACGCTTTTGGAAAATTTTATTCAAGCCGCGACCAACGCCCCGTGGCAAGGAGTCGTTGTCGCCGGCCCTATGATTCCCCAAACTAAATTGGAAAAACTCCACGCGTCCGCCGCCAAGGCCGGGATTCCCATCTTTACTTTTCTCTCTGATCTGTCGGGATTATTTCCATCAATTGACGCGCTCGTCTGCATGGGCGGCTACAACACGCTGGCCGAAAGCGCGTTTTTCGGTGTGCCGACCATTTGTGTGCCGCGCGTTTATCCGCGTTCCGAGCAACTGATTCGCGCGGAATGTTTCGAGCGCCTCAATCTGCTTCGCTCGCTTCATCCTGAGAAATTAAATTCGCAAACGCTCCAACACGAAATCCAAATCGCCCTGCGCGAACCACGTCAAAAACGCTCCGCCCAGTCGCCCTCTCGCCTTCGCTTTGATGGCGCAAAAAAAGCCGCTCAACTTTTACTCCAGCTCGCCCACCAACACGTCGAGTCGCCTGAAAAAATAATTCGCATGGTTTCGTAGCTCATGGCGTCTCCGAAAAAATTTCCGGAAAGTCTGCCGAGCTTGTGGCGCATCTCGAAATATTTCTGGCCGCACGCGCGCCAATATCGCGGTCTCATCATTACCTCGATGGCCGCACTTTTCGTCGAAGTCGGCCTTAGACTCCTCGAACCGTGGCCGCTGAAATTTGTTTTCGACCGCGTCATCGGCACCGGAAAAAATCGCGCCCCGCACTGGATCACCGCATGGTTTGATCAATTTACTCCAATGACCTTGCTCGCCATTGCCGCGATCAGCATCGTCGTCATCACCAGTTTGCGCGCGCTGGTTTCCTATTATCAAACCATCGGCTTCGCCCAGATCGGCAATCGCGTTCTGAGGAAAATTCGCAACCAACTTTATTGCCACATTCAATTCCTCTCACTCTCATTTCACACCAAATCTAAAACCGGTGATCTCGTTGTCCGCATGATGAGCGATGTTGGAATGTTGCAAGATGTCGCCGTCACCGCGCTGCTCCCGACCGTCGCGAAAGGCTTGATCGTCATCGGCATGATCGGCCTGATGTTTTTTTTGAAATGGCAACTCGCTCTTTGCGCCATTTGCGTTTTGCCGTTGTTTTGGCTGCGCACCATTTCCCTCACACGCCGCATTCAGGAAATCGCCAAAAAACAACGCCGCCAGGAAGGTGCGATGGCTTCCACCGCCGCCGAAAGTTTCAACGCCATCCGAACTGTGCAAGCGCTCTCGCTCGAAAAAACTTTTGCGCTTGCCTTCTCCAACGAAAGCGAACGCAACATGAGCGAAGACGTGAAAGGCAAACGTCTTTCCGCCGCGCTAGAACGAACCGTCGATGTCCTCGTCGCCGTCGCCACTGCGTTGGTGCTTTGGTATGGAACGCGCCTCGTGCTCACTCACGAAATTTCTCCGGGCGACCTGTTGGTTTTTCTCGCCTACCTGAAATCCGCGTATCGGCCAGTCCAGGATTTTGCCAAATACGCCGGCCGCATGGCCAAAGCCTCCGCCGCCGGCGAACGCGTCATTGATTTGCTCGAACGCGTCCCCGACGTGCGTGACCTTCCCGACGCCATCCGCGCGCCGAATTTTCGCGGCCAGGTAAATTTTGAAAATGTCACCTTCGCTTACGAACACGGCCAGGATTTGCTCAACGAAATAAAATTGGAAATTCAACCCGGCCAACACATCGCGCTCGTCGGCCCGTCCGGCGGCGGCAAATCCACTTTGGTCAGCTTGATTTTGCGCCTCTACGATCCCATCCAAGGCAGCGTCCTCATTGATGGACAAGACATTCGCAAATTCACTTTGGAATCGTTGCGCGCGCAAATTAGCGTCGTCTTGCAGGACAACATTTTATTTGCCGCCAGCGTCCGCGACAACATTGCTTACGGCGCACCGCAATCGTCGCTCGAACAAATTATGGCCGCCGCGCGTTTGGCCAACGCCCATGAGTTCATCGAAAATTTACCGCAAGGTTACGACACCGTTTTGGGTGAACGCGGCGTCACACTTTCCCACGGACAACGCCAACGCATCGCCATCGCCCGCGCCGCCATTCGCAAAGCGCCCATTTTAATTTTGGACGAGCCGACCACCGGTCTGGACAAAAAAAATGAAACCGCTGTGTTGCAAGCGTTGGAAAATCTTTACGAAAACCAAACCACATTTTTCATCACGCACGATCTGGAACATGCCACCCGTTGCGATTTAATTCTTTATCTCGAAAACGGTCGAATCATCGAACGCGGCCAGCACGAAACTTTGTGCAAGTTAAACGGACGCTACGCCGCGATGTATCGCGAATCGCAATCCCGTGGTCGCTCCACTCCGCAGTCCGAAGTCATCACAGAATTAACTACGCCATGAAAATTCTTTACCTTTGTCCCGACTCAGGAATTCCCGTTTTGGGGGGCAAAGGTGCCGCCGTGCACGTCCGCGAAATGGTGCGCGCCTTTGGCCGCGCCGGACACAACGTCATTTTGGCCGCGACCGTTTTAAACAAATCGCCGTGGGAAAAACCGGCTACTCTCGACGTTCCGGTTCTGCAAATTCGCCCGCCGTCACAATCTCTTTCCGCAATCATGGCGTTGAAAGAATTTAACGAAACGTTGGGCGTCGAGAATTCCATTCCCGGAGAACTGCGTCGCATTTTGCACAACAAAGAATTCAGCGACGATCTCCTGCGCCGCTTTGAAAATGATCCGCCGGATTTTATTTACGAACGCGCCTCGCTCTACGGCACAGCGGGAGTTTCGCTCGCCGCCGCACTCAAAATTCCGTTGCTCACCGAACTCAACGCGCCCCTTGCTCTGGAACAAGCAACCTATCGCGCGACCGGTTTCGAGAAACTCGTCGCACAAGCCGAGCAATGGACGCTCACTCGCGCTGATGCCGTGCTCACCGTCTCAACCAAACTTCGCGAACATGTTCTTTCGCTCGGCGCAAAACCGAGTCGCGTTCATGTTTTTCCCAACGGAGTGAATCCAGAAATTTTCAAACCCGCACCCCGCGATGAAAATTTGCGCCGCCAATTTGGCTTGGGCGACGGCCCCGTTCTCGGCTTTATCGGCAACTTGCGCCCGTGGCATGGAGTTCAAATTTTTCCGCGCTTGCTGGAGAAACTTGTGAAAAAATCTCCGGCGCTCCAACTCGTTATCGCGGGCGAAGGACCGTTGCGTTCCGAACTCAAAACGGAATTTAAAAAGCGGAACCTACTCAAGCACGTGGTGTTCACCGGACTTTTGCCGCATGAACAAATGCCCGCGCTCATCCGGCAATTCGACATTGCGCTCGCGCCGTATTCGAAACCTGAACATGATTTTTATTTTTCGCCTCTGAAACTTTTTGAATACATGGCGTGCGGCGTCGCAGTGGTTTGCGCTGATCTTGGGCAAATTTCTGAAATCGTGAAGCCAGGCAAAACTGGATTGCTCTATCCACCGGGCGATCTTGGAGAGTTGGTGGCGACATGCCAGCGACTGCTCGCGGAACCAAAATTGCGCGCTCAACTCGGCCAATCAGCGTCGAAAGAAATTCACTCAAACTTCACTTGGGATCAAAATGCAAAACGCGCGGCGGCACTCGCTTCCAAACTCATTGCGGCTGGAGAGAAATCGAAAAAAACTTCTGCATGACGCCCATCCGCGTTGCCTATCTGGTGAACGTGTTTCCGAAATTATCGGAAACATTTATTGCAAACGAAATCATTGAACTGCGTCGTCAGGGTGTCGAAGTTCGCGTCTTTTCGCTGCGAAAACCGACCGAGGATATGCGCCACGAAATGATCGTGGATTCTGGCTTGGATCAAATTACCAGTTACGACACCGAAAATTTTTCCGCAGCGCTCAAGGAATTTAAGCCACAAATTTTACACGCTCATTTCGCCACCGAGCCGACGGAAGCTGCTCGTGACTTCGCCGCCAAGTTGCATATTCCGTTCACGTTTACAGCTCACGGCTATGATGTTTTCCGCAAGCCGCCGGTTGATTTTGCCGAACGCGCCTTGGCTGCGGCGGGCGTTGTCACGGTTTCGCAAGCGAATGCCGAATACATCGCCAAAACTTTTTCGGTCCCAGCCAAACATGTTCACGTCATCCCCTGCGGAATTGATTTAGAGAAATTTTGCCCAGCGCCAATATCTTCAGCCGAGAAAATGCCGCCGCTAATTCTTTGCGTCGCTCGTTTGGTCAAAGTAAAAAATTTAAAATTGTTGCTCAATGCCTGTGCGCTCCTCCGCGACCGCGAGATTTCCTTTCGCTGCGTATTGATCGGTGACGGCCCATGTCGTGAAGAATTAAATTTGCTGCAAAAAAATTTACGCTTGGAAAATTTTGTGGAATTCAGAGGCGCGGCGACTCAGGCCGAAGTTCATCGCTGGTGGCAACAGGCGGACATTGGCGTTCTCAGCAGTGAAAATGAAGGCATGCCCGTCAGCCTCATGGAAGCAGCGGCCTGCGGCGTTCCGGTGGTGGCAACTTCCGTCGGTGGAATTCCCGAATTGGTTGACGACGGAAAAACCGGCTTGCTCGTCGGCGCAAATGATGTTGAACAATTCGCCTCCGCCTTGGAAAAATTATTGTGCGATAAAAATCTACGCAGGGCATTCGGCCAAGCGGCTCGAAAAAGCGCAGAACAAAAATTCGACCAAGCAAAGCAAGTTGGACAATTGATTTCGCTCTGGTCAAAAATTTTAGGAGCCGCTTCGTGAATATTTCCGTTAGCGATCCATTTAATTCGTTGAGCGACCCTGCGCTTCCCGCGCTGGCTTTTGCGCTCGATCCACAAATCGCCCGAAAAGAAATGAAGCGTGGCCTGCCTCGGCTTACTGGCGAAAACAGTTTGGTTCGCCTTCAGGCCATTCGCGTGGTGCGACACAAACCGGGGCGACGTTGCGTCGTCGAATACGACGTCAATATCGAGCGACCCGATTCACCGTCAGAAACCGTCACGCTCATCGGAAAAATGCGAGCGCGGCGTTTTGGCAACGAAGGCTATCGGTTGCTCGATGAATTTTGGCGCGCTGGTTTCGACGTCAAAAGTGGCGATGGAATTTCGGTGCCGGAACCGATCGGCGTTATTCCAAAAGTGCAAATGTGGTTTCAGCGAAAAGTTCCCGGCACCACTGCCACGGAACTTTTGTTGCTACCCAATTCCGCACCTTTGGCCGGGCGAATTGCTGAAGCAATTATCAAAGTGCATCAAACAAAAGTTCCAACGGAACGCGAGCATTCGATTGCCGACGAGTTGCGCATTTTGCACGAATGCATGGAGAAAGTGTCCGTCGCTCAGCCGCAATGGAACTCTCGCCTGACGAAGATTTTGCAATCTTGCGACGCACTGGCCGCGACGCATCCTGATTTGCCCAAATGCGGAAGTCATCGGGATTTTTATCCAGCACAAGTCATCAGCGATGGCGCGCGAATTTACCTGATTGATTTTGATTTATATTGCAGCGGCGATGTGGGCTTGGACGTTGGAAATTTTCTAGGCCATCTCACCGAACAAAGTTTACGACACTTTGGAAACGCGAGCGCTCTCGGCGAAGTAGAGCGCGCGTTGGAAAATCGATTCGTCGAATTGAGCGGGGAAACCAGCCGCGTCTCAGTAAAAATTTACGCAACACTCACGCTCGTCCGACACATTTTTCTCAGCACGCAACACCCCGAGCGACGGAAAACCACCGAAGCATTGGTGAAATTGTGCGAAGAAAAATTGGGGATCAGTTGAACGCGATTCTATAAAACCGCGTGGCCGGTTGAGCGGTGGAATCGGGAATCGACATCACGTTTCCAGTCCCAATAACCGGGTTTGGCAATGGAGTCCAACTTGCATCGCTCAAGAGATTTTTGAACTGCAACGTGTAAGTTTTCCCGCTCAGCGTCGTGAACGAAATGGTTGTTCCGTTAACTTTCTGAATGCTGACAATCGTCGAGGAGCAGAGCGAAAGAGTTCCGCTGTTGAAAATGGTGCCGACAATGTTTCCGCAGCCCGTCACCGTCGCGTTGCTGGAAATAATCAACCCATTTTGAAACGTGTGGGTCCCGCCGAGCAGTCGGAATGTCGCCGCATTTGTGCCATCGCCAATAACAAACGGAGCGCCTGTGGTCACAGTGGTGCTTTTACTTTCCAAAGTTCCGCTGCTGAAAATAAATTGGCCGGTTGAATTCGTCAGACGCAAAATATCCGCCGTGAGATTACCACCGGACAGCGTGACCGAGCCTTGCGGAATTTCCAAATAAGCTGCGTTCGCCGAGTTGGTGAGAAAAATTTTCCCGCTGACAATTGAAACGAGCCCGGTGGAAAGTCCGGTGCTGCCGACCACGAGATTGGAAGACAACAGAAGAGTTCCGCCCGCGACGGACACGTTGCCGCTGGCGGAGTTGGTGAAATTTGCTGCGACCAATAAATTTTTTGCACTCGCAATTCCATTGGAAACGGTGAGTTGACCGAAACCTTCACGTCCGACCCAGATGGAGTCGTTAGTCATTTTCAGCATTCCACCCGCTAGAAAAACAGTTCCAGTCGAGCCAGCGAATCGACCAATTGAAAGGTCGCCAAAACAATTGACGAGCGCATTGCTTTGGATCGTCAACGTGCCGCGCGCGCCGAGGTGTCGTCCCACCGACACATTCGTCAAGGTGGCGGTGGCGTTGGAGACAATCATCTGGCCAAGGCCAAATCGACCAATTGAAGTGATGTCGTTAATGGCGACAAGTTGGCCGCCCAAAAGAGAAATCGTTCCGGTGCCGCCGATGGTGTCGGCGATACGCAATGTTGAAGAAAAATTAACCATCCCCCCGGTCAACGTCATTTGTCCCACGCCGAGATTTCCTACTTTGGCGGAGCCGTTGGTAACGAGGAGTGTGCCGCCCGCCACATTCACGGTTCCTGTCGAGTTTGCGGTTTCGCCCAAACTGAGCAACGTGGAAACGGTGATCAACCCATTGGATAAATTTAAAAATCCCTGAGCGCCGGACGTTTCCCCAACCAGTAAAGTGTCCGCGATAAATTCACCACTTTTGAGCGTCAGAGATCCCACCGCGTTGTTGGTTCTTCCGATGCGCGCCGTGACTGCGCTGCAATCAAGCTTGCTGCTTTCGAGGGTCGCCGTCCCAGCGAGAATGTTCAACGCGCCGCCAAGAATTCCATCCACCACCAGCGTTGAATTCGACAACACAAGGGCACCACCGCGCGCCACATTCACGAGGTAAAAATTGGTGAAAGGTGAATTGCTTGAAATATTGGAAAGCTCCAGCGTGTTGGTCGAACCGATCGGTGCATTGAGAAAAATGCGGTTCGCCGCCAGATTGGCTAAGGGCGTCGCGGAATCTACACTGACAGTTTTCGTTCCTGAATTTGTAATCTGAACCGTCGAACTGCTGGTGGGCAGCAGGCCGCCAGACCAGTTGTTGGTAATGTGCCAAAAACCGCCGAGCGAATTGGTCCAAACGTTGTCGGCACGAGCGGGAACCATTGCGGCGAAAATCGAAATCAAAGAGAAGAAAATAATCCAAAAGTGTTGGCGAGAATGCGTCATAAAATTGTTCGTAGCCTAGCAGAATCGCGCTCCCGCAAGCGAGAGAAAGGTTGACCGAATTTCCTCTTCAAATACTTTAGGGTTGTGTTGCGAATTGTTCATCGCCAATTGGAAAAAGGGAAGTTTTACAGGGATGGAAAAGTCGTTGCGGCGTTTACGTTGATCGAACTTCTGGTGGTGATTGCCATCATCGCAATTCTCGCGGCGTTGCTTTTGCCCGCTCTGTCGGCCGCCAAGGAAAAAGCCCGCAGCATTTCCTGTGTCAGCAATCTCAAACAAATGGCGCTGGCCATCACTCTTTATTCCGATGACAACCGCGACCAACTTATTCCGGCCGAATACGACGTCAGCAACGGCGCGAAATTTCAAGAAGGTTGGCCCACCATTCTTTTCAATGCCAAATATTTGCCCGCGCCGACCTCGCCTACCTTTTTTAGTGTTCCGTCTGCCAAATCCGTTTTTCGTTGTCCCTCCGGCTTGCCCGAAGCGTATTCGTTTCCTCCCACCAGCCGGGATGATCCCGAAGGCGCCAAGGCCTGGCCCTACGCCTCGGAAAGCACCGGGAAAAAATTTTACATTGATTGCTGGTATGGGATGAACGGTTCCACCGGCAGTTCCAAAAAATGGCCCTTTACGCGCGTGCCGATGGATGGAACGAAATCGGTCAGCGTCAATAAATTCAATTCAGCGGCGCGCATTGCGAGAATGCCGATGCTCTTCGACGGATTTTGGATTCACAACGGCAAAGACGAACGCATCAACGCACGGCACCGGAAAAACACGCGGTCCAACATGGTTTTTTTTGACGGCAGCGCTTCCACCTTCGATACTTTCGCCATCCCCAACGTCCGCTCCACCAACAGCACTAACATTCGCTGGAGATATTGAACGATGAAACCGCGCACAAAAAATATTAGCCTGGTGCTCGCTTGCGTAGCGGCAATTTCTGCGTCAGCGGTTTGGATTTATTTCACGCAATTTCGTCCGCCGCAAATCAACGAACCCCTTCATCGCGGCATCGGCCAAATCATGGCTGAGGAAACCGTGCGCTTGCTGGGCGGCAAAGGAAAAATCCTCGTCGTGGCGATTGACACGCCCAAGACACCTGAATTGAAAGTGCAGTTGGAAGCGTTCAAAACCGCATTGGAAAAATCGGCGATAAAAATTGATGACGTGATGATGTTGGACACGAAAGACCAGCCGAAATATCGAACGGGCGGCGGATTTTCAGCGGGTCGATTTGTGCGCACGATGAAGAAACATAAAAATGTGGATGCGCTGGTTTCGTTCGTCGGCGCGCCGCATCTTTCGGACAGCGACTACCAGGAATTGAGCAAATTCATCGCGCCCAAATTTATTGCGGAATCGATGGCGACAGAAAAGTTGCCCAAACTTTTTGAAAAGAAAATTTTGCAGGTGGCGATTGTGCCGCGCTTTGATTTTCCATCGCCGATCCAAGGCCACCCAAAAAACAGTCAGGAATGGTTTATCCAACGGTTCCAAGTGCTAACCGATAAAAATCTACCTCCGCCGTGATTGCGGCAGGAAATTTACCCATCGCAACCAGCAGCGGGTCGGGCCAACGGAACCCATCACCACTTTAGTTGGCGCAACCACCCGGTGCCGACTCAACCTTTATGGCTGAGTCGCGCGATAGAACTGCCCAGTGGAATTGGTCGAAGGCAAATCGGAAGTTTGACTCGTGCCATAGGAGTTCGTCACGGTCAGGAACGTCGCCCAATCCACCAAATTGCTCGAGCGTTGCAGCGAGTAGCTCTCGCCAAACGCGCCGTTCAAGGTGAGTTGGAAACCTTCAAAACCCACTGTGCTCGGATCAAACTGCACCGTTAAAAGCGGGCTCTTGCTGAAGTTCGCCGTGACATTCCGATTCTGGCTCATGGTCACGGCCAACGGATTGTTAGTCCCAATGGTTCCGCCGCCCGTCCAGCCAAGAAATGTTTGCCCTGCATCCGGCGTAGCCGTGAGCGTGACCGTTTGTCCGCTGGAATACGCATTCGCGCGCGGACTGGCCGTGGCGCGACCAAAACCGCTGGACGAAAGGGTCAGGGCAAATTGACCACCGCTTAAGGCGGAGAACAGTGACGACACTGTTTGGTTGGCGTTGATCACCACAAAATCCAAGGGATTAGTGTTGCCGCTCGCCGCATTTCCCCAGACGCCGAAGAAATTGCCCGTCTCCGGCAACGCGGTCAGTCGAACCGTCGAACCGAACGGATACAGTCCCGCCGACGGATTCAGGAAAACCGCGCCATTGCCCGAGGTGGTCGTGCTCAAAGTGGTCCCGAAAACCGCGCGCACCGATTTATTTCGCGTCATGTTCACGGAGGTCATTGGATTGGTCCCGCTGGCATCGCCGAGCCATTGCAGAAAGGTCCACCCACTCAACGGCGTCGCCGTGACAGTGATCACCGTGTTGCTCAAGAACGGACTCGTGCCCGTGTTGGCAATCGTCCCGCCGCCCGCCGTCACTTTGGCCAGGGTAAAAGTGGGAATGATGTTGACCGTGACCGGATCCGATTGACCCGATTGCGAAAAATCGGGGCTGAACACAATCGCGCGGATGACGGCGTCGCGGCTCAAGGTGAACGGGCCGGTGTACGCCCTGGACGAGAACGAAGGAGTCGAGCCATCCAACGTGTAAAAGATCGAACCATTCGTGAAATAACTTTGGAACGAGATTTGGGCTGAAGTGACAAAACTGGTTTGCGCATTGGTCAAGCGCTGGCCGTTGGCCGCCGCGAAAAGAAAACGAATATTGACCACCGCCGGGGCACTCGTGACCGAACCCGCCGAGTTGGTGATGACGACGGTGTAGTTACCCGAACTGATCGGCTGCGCATTGGTTAATAGCAGCGATGCATTGGTTGCGCCCACCACGTTGGTGCCATTGAATAGCCATTGGTAAGCGACAGACCCACCACCCGCTTGCAGATACTTGCTCTTCAAATGATCTTCCACGGCCAGACGATCGACATCCGACAACGTGCCTTGATAATAGAGCACTTCGGCAATGTCTCCTTGGAAGTTACGAACATTCCCGCCGAGTCCACCAATGAAATAACCGGGGGAGATGGTCGTAAAGCCACTGATTGCTTTCGTGACGGAGAAAGCATTGGTGCCGTCATAATCGAAAAATTCCAGTTGCGTCTTGGCCGCGTTGACGCGGTCAGTCCAGAGCCGCGGAATCGAGGGAGCGATGTTAAACCCAGTGCCGAAGTCGAAGCCCCACGCACTAAAGGCCATCTCCACCACAGACCCGGCAGAGCGCAAATAATAGGAGCGCATGCGGCCAGCACTACCCGGAACTCCGATTGCCACTGGAACTTCTTCCGTAACGATCCGGTTCGCATGAGAATAAACAAAGAACGATGTGAAACCGTTCGGGATTTGCACCGCGCCGGAACCTTGCAGGAAATCGCCATTGACACCGTCTTGAATTCCATCGAAACGGAGCACCGGTCGATTGTTCATCCCTGAGGCGACCCAGACGGGTTGTAGGTTAACATTTCCCTGTACACAATGATTCGTCCGGCTGGATTGATCCTGCCATTGGTTAACCCGATTGCTGCCGTCCATGGAAATGCCCGCATCCGCTCGCAACCAAAGTTCCAACGTCCCCGAACTCACCGTGGGTAAACTGCTGCTTCCCCCTCCTAGCACCGACACGTTCAAAACCACATTCGTTCCAGCCAGCACCGTCGCTCCGCGCGGTTGCGTAATGATTTGGGGTGGACTCAACACGGAAAGAAAGGCATTCGAACTTTGCACCGCTGAAACCGCGTTCGTCACCAGCACCGAATAAAGCCCCGCATTGGTTTCTTGAACATTGGTGATCGAAAAACTGGCACCGGTCGCACCGCTGATATTTGTCCCCTTGAACAACCACTGAAAACTCAACGGTTCGCTGCCCGTGGCGGCGACATTAAACGTCACGTTTGAGCCCACCAAAACACCTGCAGATTGTGGGTGGGCCGTGATCACCACCGGATTGAAAACCGTTAACACCGCGTTGGAACTGAGCGTTGCACCAAAGTTATTGGAAACGGCCACCCGAAATTGCCCGGCGTTGTTGGTCGAAACATTCGAAAGGATCAGCGATGAACTCGTAGCATTGCTGATGGCGTTGCCATTAAAACTCCACTGATAGGTCAGGGTGCCTGCTCCTGGCTCGGATACTTGAAAATATTTTTGTTTCAAGTAGGACTCAACTGCCACCCGATCCGCCTCGCTCACTGCACCCTGATAGATGAGCACTTCGGCAATGTCCCCCTGAAAGTTCCTCGTGTTTGCGCCCAGACCACCGAGAAAAAGACCAACTCCCGGCGAGGTTAAGCCGTTGATACTTTGCGTTTGCGTCATGGAACTGGTTCCATCGGTATCAAAAAATCCCAATTGATTTCCAATCAATCGATCCGTCCAAATTCTCCACGTATCGGACGGAATGCTGAACCCGGTCCCGACATCGATCCCCCAACCACTAAAGGCCATTTCGTTATTCACGCTCACACCGCTACGAACGTAGTGCGAACGAATCGCGCTCGAGTTTCCGGGAACTCCGATCACCACCAAAGCTTCTTCACCCGCCACCCGATTGGCCCGCGAATAAACCAGGAACGAAGTATAATCATTTGGGATACCCACGTTTCCTGTCCCCTGCAAAAAGTCTCCGGTAGAGGGTGAAATGATGCCGTCGAAACGCACACTCGGTCTGCCGCTGTTGGGCACCGCTCCCACCACGAACGAGGGTTGCAGATTTGAATCCACTTGGC
>JBKJOZ010000209.1:0-9976 GCA_046595315.1 Limisphaerales bacterium | reverse complement strand
TCGTCATTCGCAAATCGTCATTCCTTAAACATGCCCATCGTCGTAATCGGACTTAGCCATCGTTCCTCGCCCGTCACGGTGCGGGAACGATTTGCATTTGCCGAAACGATTATTCCGGAAGCGTTGCAAAAAATTCGCGCGTCCGGAATCGCGGACGAGGCGGTGATTTTATCGACCTGCAACCGCGTCGAAATTTACGTCTCAACCAACTTGAATGGGCAGGCTGCCTCCATCGCATTACAACAATTTTTGATCGAACATCACAATTATCGCGATCAGCTTAACGGTGAGATTTACGCCTTCAGCGAGCCGAAAAGTTTGGAGCATTTATTCAAAGTTGCCTCTGGAATCGATTCAATGGTTTTGGGTGAAACCGAAATTCTGGGCCAATTAAAAAAAGCCTACGACATCGCTCTGCAACACAAACATACCGGCAGCCGATTGAACAAAGCGTTTCAACGCGCCTTCAACGTCGCTAAACACATTCGCACTGAAACCAACATCCAGCGTGGCAGCGTTTCGGTTGGTTCCGTCGCGGTGGAGCTGGCGGAGAAAATTTTCACGTCGCTCAGCGATCGACAAGTCATGGTCATCGGTGCTGGCGAAACCAGCGAAAAAACTGCGCGCGCTCTTTTGTCGCGCGGCGCGCACAGCATCATTGTTTCAAACCGATCCCATGAACGCGCCGTGACGCTCGCGGCAGAACTGAATGGTCGAGCGGTGCATTTTGACGAATGGGCGAAAGAATTTTCTAAGATTGATATCGTCATCAGCAGCACCGCCGCGCCGCATTACGTTCTCGATCGGGCCAAACTGGAGCCGCTCATGAAGTTGCGAAAAAATCGTTCACTGCTTCTCATCGACATTGCCGTGCCACGCGACATCGAACCCGAAGTTAATTTTCTGGAAAATGTTTACCTTTATAACATCGATGACTTGCAAGCCATTGCGGACGATTATTTAAAACAACGTCGCGAGGAAATTGTTCATTGTGAATCCATTATTTCTGAAAAAGCAAAAGCGTTGATGAATCTATTTTCCTCGGTTGAATCGGCGTCCAGTTCCAAACTGGCGTTTGAATAGCTCCCACGCACCAATGACTTCCTCGGACAAAACAATTTACATCGCAACGCGGGGCAGCGCTCTTGCGCTGGCTCAAGCAAATTTCGTTTTGGGTGAGTGCCGCAAACATTTTCCGCTGCGCGCGTTCGAACTTAAAATCATCAAAACCACTGGCGACAAATTGCAGAAAGCATCCATGGCGCGGATCGATGCGACGTTGCCACGCGGATTGTTCACCAAAGAATTGGAAGACGCATTGCTCAATGGCGAAGCGGATTTGGCGGTGCACAGTTTAAAAGATTTGCCGACCATTTTGCCCGACGGATTGAAGCTGGGCGCGACCGGAAAACGCGAAGATGTCCGCGATGTTTTGATTTCCAAGGCGCCAGTTCATATTTCAGATTTACCAAAGGAGGCCACCATCGCCACCAGCAGTACGCGGCGCAGCGCGCAACTTCTCGAACGCCGTCCGGATTTAAAAATTGTCGCCATTCGCGGCAATGTTGGAACGCGCTTGCAAAAACTTGCTGAAAATTCGGAATTGGAGGGAACCATTTTGGCTGCGGCTGGATTGCGCCGTCTCGGCTTCAAAATTGACAACCATGGATTTTTGTCCGGTGACGGGATTCCAAGCGGACTTCACGCAACGCCCATCTCTAGCGATGAAATGCTTCCGTGTGTCGGTCAGGCTGCGGTTGGAATCGAAGTGCGAGAGAAGGATGGCCGTATCGACGCAATTTGCGAAAAATTGAACGACGCGGCGACGTGGCATTGCGTTACGGCCGAACGCGCTTTTTTAAGAGCGATGGGCGGCGGTTGCCAGAGCGCAGTTGGGGCTTACGGTGAAATTTTCGGTAAAGAAATTCGGCTTCGCTCCGTTTCGTATCTCGGAAAAGAAATTCAACGCGGGGAAATTCGGGGGCCGGTCGAGCAAGCCGTTGAACTCGGCGAAAAATTGGCCAACAGTTTTAAACCAAAATGAAATCCAAGGGAACAGTTTATCTAGTGGGTGCGGGACCCGGCGATGCGGGCCTGTTAACGATTCGTGGCGCAGAGTTATTAGCGGCCGCGGACGTGGTGGTTTATGACGCGCTGGTCAATCCAGATTTGCTCAGTTTGGCTCCGAAGTCTGCGGAAATTATTTACGGCGGCAAGCGCGCCAATGCTCACGCTATTCCGCAGGAGGAATTAAACCAGTTGCTCGTCAAAAAGGCGCTCGAGGGCAAATGTGTTGTTCGTTTAAAAGGGGGCGATCCCTACGTTTTTGGTCGGGGCGGCGAAGAAGCGGAAGAGCTTGCCGCAGAAAAAATTTCTTTTGAAGTTGTCCCGGGGATTTCATCCACCGTGGCGGCACTGAATTATGCTGGAATTCCTATTACCCACCGCGAGCATTGTTCCAGTTATACCGTCATTACGGGTCACGAAGATCCAACTAAAAAGGAGACGGAAATTGATTGGGCGCAATTGGCCAAAACGTCCGGAACTAAAGTAATTTTGATGGGCGTGCAAAAAATTCGTGAAATCAGTCAGGCGTTGATCGCCAACGGAATGAATTCAGAAACGCCGGTCGCAATGGTGCGTTGGGGCACGACAGGACAACAAAAAACAATCGAGGGAACGCTTGCGACGATTGCCGACGTTGTGGCCGAAACGAAATTTTCGGCTCCCGCTATCACTGTGATTGGCGATGTGGTGAAGTTGCGCAAAACACTGAACTGGTTTGAAAAACGCCCGCTTTTCGGTCAACGGATCGTCGTCACACGCACGCGTGAACAAGCCAGCCAGCTTTCCAAACAACTGCTCGAACGCGGCGCGGAGGTTCTGGAAATCCCGACGATCAAAATTATTCCGCCGACGAAACAGCGGGAACTCGCGGAGGCGTTACTGGAACTTAATTCTTACGATTGGCTCGTTTTTACAAGTCCGAACGGAGTCATAGCATTCTTTGAATATTTTTTCAAAGCGTTTGAAGATATGCGCGATATCGGCGGAGTGCGCATCGCAGCCATTGGGCCCGCGACCGCTGCGAAGTTAAAAGAGCTGCATCTGAAAGTTGATTTGATGCCGGAAGAATATGTGACCAAGAAAATTGCCGATGCATTTAAAAAATTCGAGAGCATCGAAAATTTAAAAATTCTTTTGCTCCGCGCAGAAGTCGCGAATTTGGAACTCCCTAAAAAATTGGAAGAGATGGGCGCAATTGTGGACGACATCGCTTGTTACAAAACAGTGCCTGAGACTGAGGATATGAATGGCGCAGCGGCGAAACTCATGGAGAGTGGTTCCAATTGGATTACGTTCACGAGCAGTTCCACTGTGGAAAATTTTCACGCGAGATTTGATCTTTCCGCTTTATTGAAAAAATTTCCTGCGACGAAGATTGCTTCTATTGGCCCGGAGACGACGAAGGCTATTTCAATTTTAGGTTTGAAACCGACCATCGAAGCAAAACCGCACACCATTGAAGGCTTGGTCAAAGCTTTGGAAAGTAAGCGAGCGGTCTAAGGCGCGCTTAATTCGTCCGCAGAATTTCTCGACGTTTCACAGAATCATTTCTGGCCGTGGCGCAGCATCATTCCGGGGCGTTTGCCGGTGTGTTGATCATTTTCCACAACGGCGATTCCATTCACGAAAACGTATTTGAATCCGGTGGCGTAATGATGCGGGTCGCTGAAGGTGGAGGGGTCGTTCACCGTAGCCGGATCGAATACCACGACATCTGCCCAATTTCCTTCGCGTAATTCGCCACGATTTTTTAGCTGAAACGTGTGCGCTGGCAGCGAACTCATTTTGCGGATCGCATCTTCCAAGCGGAGAACATTTTTCTCGCGAACATATTGACCGAGAACACGCGCGTTGTTGCCGTAGCCGCGCGGATGCGGCACGCCCGAATTGAAAGTGCGAATTCCGCTGTCCGAAGCGATCATCGTGTTTGGATGACGCATGAACGCCTCCACGTCGGGTTCACTCATCCCATGAAAAACCGCTGATGCACCATCGTGTTTTTCAATCTCAAAAATCATTTCGATCTGATCATCCAGTGAATCGTTCCCACGCGCTTTTTGCGCGGCTTCCACAATGTTTAAACCATTTAATGATTTATCGTGTTTGTAGAAAGCGATCACTGCGTAGGAATAATTTTCATTGCCGCGACGCTTCAGACCTTCCTTCATTTGCGTAATAATTTTGGCCTTCTGCGCTGGATCCGCGAGGCGCTCGTTAAATTTTTTACCTTCTCGTGCGCTGTCAGGAACCAGTTGACTAATGCCTGTGCTGGAAGCGGTGTAGGCGTATTGATCCTGCGTAATATCCAAACCTTCATTGCGCGCTTTCTCGATGGCAGCGAGAACTTTTTCGGTTTGGCCCCAGTTCGCTTTGCCGGACAGTTTGATGTGCGAAATCTCGGCGCGGACATTAGCTTCGCGCGCGATCCGGAAAATTTCATCCAACGATTTGAGAATAACTTCGCCCTCGTCGCGCTGATGCGTCGTATAAATTCCGTCGTAGGCCGAAACAACTTTTGCCAATTCAATAATTTCCTCCGTCTTCGCAAAAGTTCCCGGCAAATATATTAAGCCCGTGGACATTCCAACTGCGCCATCTTTCATCGCTTTTTCCACCAGCGCTTTCATCTGTTTTAATTCCCCCTCGTTCGGTGGACGCATGAACGAACCCCCCATCACTTTGCCGCGAACCGCTCCATGCCCGATCAATGTCGCGACGTTTGGAGAAGTATTTGTGCGTTCCAATTTTCTGAAAAATTCGCCGACCTTCACCTTCGAGTCGCCGCAATTACCGAGCACCAAAGTCGTCACGCCCATGCGCACGAAATTTTCCGCGCGCGGTTGCTCATCGATGCTCTCGGCGTGGGTGTGAACGTCAACGAATCCCGGCGCAACAATCATCCCACGGACGTCGATTTCTTTCTTCGCGTGCTCTTTGATATTTCCAATCGCTTCAATGCGACCTTTTTTAATAGCGACATCCGCAAAGTAAGCGGGATTTCCAGTCCCGTCGGCGACACGGCCGTTGCGCAAAATCACGTCGTAACTTTTTGCGTGCAGTGAAAGAGCGGTTCCGAGAAGGGTAATTGTCAGCCAAAATTTCATTGCGCTATTTTGCGAAACAGGCCGATTGAAAGCGATGAAGTATTCTATCCGAAACGTAGTGGAAAGATTGACTCTCGTTAGCGTAACGAACATGATGCGCGCGCATGAAATCCGACCCGTTGACGACCGCGTTGAGGAGCATTGCCGAAACCAAACATTTGGTCGAAGCACTGATTCTTTCCTCCGAATCGTTCAACTATTCTAAAGCAAAAAAAACCATCACGCTTTTGGATCGTAAAATTAAAGAACTCGGTCGTTTACAGAGCGAAATGGAAGCATTCGCCCATGCGCGGCATCCCAATATTCAAGTCGTCAATTTCCGTGCGGCTCCGCAACAAGCGGCGCAATAATCACGCCGCCTTCCGCTGTTTTTTTATGGCAGTTTTCGCGGATTTTTTCCCTTTTCCACCTTTGGTTTGTTCGAGACTTTGTTGAAGAATTGAAACCAGATCAACCACGTTCGTCGGTTTGCCGGCTTTGGATTTCTTGGCGGAAAGTTCTTTTCCGCCTCTAGCAATTTTTTCCTCGATCACCTTCATCAAACCTGCGCGATATTCGTCCGTATATTTTTCCGGTTCCCATTTGTCCGTCATGCCCGCGATGAGCGACTCCGCCATCGCCATTTCTTTTTTCCCAGCATCCACTTCTTTGGGCAAATTTAGCTCATGCGTGTCGGCGAGTTCCTCTGCAAAATGCATCAACTCCAAAACCAACGCGCCCTCAAGCGGCTTGACTGCGGCCAAATGTTCGCGCGTTTTGATTGTCACTTTGGCAATGCCAACTTTGCCGGAGCGTTTCAACGCTTCGCGCAAAAGGACGTAGGCTTTGTCGCCGCCTTTTTCCGGCGCTAGAAAATAGGGTTGATCAAAAAACATCGGGTCGATTTCGTCCAACGAAACAAATTCTTTGATGTCCACAGTCTGGTTTGACTTGATATTAACGCGCTCAAAATCTTTGTCGGTCAGCACCACAAACTCGCCTTTTTCATGTTCAAAACCTTTGACGATGTTTTCCCACGCGACTTCTTTTCCGTCGGCTTCCGCAGTGCGTTTGTATTTTACAGCGCTGTGGTCGCTGTCGCGCAGAAGTCTGAATTTAATTTCGTTGGCCGGTCTGGTCGCGGAATAAAGTCCCACCGGAATGTTGACGAGGCCAAAACTGATCGCTCCTTTCCAAATTGCTCGCATGACCTAATTTCGTCTGACAACGCTCATCCGCTATCATGAAAAATTTGTCCGGCAACACCTGATTTGCGTTTGCTACTGACCCGATGAAATCCTACCGTCGCGCCATGAAATTCCTAGGCGCTCTGACTTTTTTGATCTTCGTAATTCCGGCTTTCGCCCAACCACCTGAACCAACCATTTTCATTCGCGCCAACCAACTCGGTTACAGACCGCAAGACCCTAAAATTGCGACGGCATTTTCATCCGCGTCGTTACCGGAGGCATTTGAAATCGTGGAATCAGTGGGGAACAAAATCGCGTTTCGCGGCGACGTAAAAAAATTACCGAGTGAGACGTGGGGACAATTTACCAATTACGCGACGCTCGATTTTTCCGGGTTCACAGGTAAAGGAAAATATCTTGTGCAACTTGGCGGCGCGAAATCTTTTCCCTTTCAAATTAGCTCGGCGGTTTATGCCGAGTTGCCCGATCAACTTCTGGAATTTATGCGTCAGCAACGTTGCGGTTACAATCCGTGGCTGGACGCGGTTTGCCATCCATTCGACGGACGTACGGCTTATGGACCGATGACGAATGGGACGTTTCTAAATTGTTCAGGTGGCTGGCATGACGCGGGCGATTTGCTCAAATATTTGCTCACCTCCGGAAACGCCACGGCGCAAATGTTGTTGGCCTATCAAATTTCCCCAAACAAAAGTGGGTTCGCTGACCGCGTGAATTCACTCGGCCAAGAGGGCGCAAACGGAATTCCCGACATTCTCGACGAAGCCAAATGGGGTTTGGATTGGATGCTCAAATTACATCCGGCACCGGACCAACTTTTTCATCAAATTGCCGACGACCGAGACCATCAGGGCTGGCGTTTGCCGCAAAATGAAAATGTGGATTACGGCTGGGGAGTGGGCAAAGAACGGGTCGTTTATTTCGCGGATGGTCAGCCGCAAGGTTTGAAGAATTACAAAAGCGCCTCCACCGGCGTTGCCAATTTGGCGGGGCGTTATGCCGCCGCGATGTCGCTCGCCTACCAAATTTGGAAGGATGATCCGCGCATGAAATTGTTTGCGGAGAAATGTTTAATCGCGGGCAAAGAAGTTTATGAATTGGGTCGCGCCAAGGAAGGTTCGCAACAGGGCAATTCCTACGGCGCGCCGTATCGTTACGAGGAGACGACTTGGGCCGATGACATGGAGTGGGGTGGGGCGGAGATGTTTCGCGCCACGGGAGACAAAAAATATTTAGTACAAGCCAAACATTATTCGCAACTCGCCAACACCGATAACTGGATGGGCAAAGAGCAAACGGGTCATTACCAATATTATCCGTTCCTGAATGCTGGCCACTTTCGCCTCTACGATTTGGTGGATAAAAAGTTTCAAAAAATTCTAGCGGGTTATTATCGCGACGGCATTGAAGCGTGTTTGAAAACGGCGCATAAAAATCCGTATCGCGCTGGCGTTCCATTTATCTGGTGCTCGAACAATCTGATGGCCGCGCTCGCTACCCAATGTCTTTTTTATGAACGCATGACCGGCGACACGCGTTATCGTCCATTCGCTTCGCAACAATGCGATTGGTTGCTCGGTGCAAATCCGTGGGGCACGTCGATGTTTACGGAAATTGGAAGTGTATTTCCGCGCGACGTTCATCTGATGGCGAACAAAATTTTGCATCGCACCATTCGCGGCGGATTGGTGGATGGGCCGGTTTACAATCGAATTTTTAAAAGTCTCAAAGGGGTGACAATTACCGAACCTGATCCGTTCGTGCCGTTTCAAGACGACCGCGCGATCTATCACGACGACATCAAAGATTATTCCAGCAACGAACCGACAATGGACGGCACGGCGTCAGCGATCTTGCTCTGGGCGTTGGTGAATTAAAACTTTGCGAAGCTCAGGACGCTTCGATGTCTTTTTCAGAAAGCTGTTCGGGATTGATATCACGAGCTGCGGCGACTTCTTCCGCGCTGAGCAACGTGGCTTTTTTAATCAGGCGACAAAATTCTTTCTTAGTGACCTTGTGACGAGTCCCTTGTTTCGTGAGCAAATCATCCATGGTTTTGTATTCGACGGACAATCGTTCGAGCAGCGCGATCCGGATAAATTGTTGATCGAGCTTCCAGGTTTGACCTTGAGAAAGTTTCATTGCGCAGAAAGTTTAGGACGGGATTTCGCGCCGTCCTAATAATTTATTTGCGACCGGAAAATCGCCTCCGATTTAAACCGCGAGTTTTGTCCACTTCGCATTTCCCTTGGATGATTTCACGACCGCTTCGATGAACGCCATGCCGCGCACGCCATCTTCAATTTTTGGGAAGTCATTCGCTGCATCGTCCTTCGACAATTTTTTTCCTTCGTCGCGCGCGCGAATGGCGTTGGCAAAACTTTTGTAAATATTCGCAAACGCTTCGAGATAACCTTCAGGATGCGCGGGCGGTGTGCGCCCGGCGGATTTGGCGGCGTCGCTGAGATAACCATTGGCGGCGCGATAAACTTGCATTGGCTGATCCGGCCATTTGACGAGCATGGTGTTCGGTTCTTTTTGATGCCATTCGATGCCGCCGATTTCGCCGTAAACGCGGATGCTCAAATTATTTTCTTCGCCAACGCTGATTTGTGACGCGTGCAAAATCCCCTTCGCGCCATTGTTAAAACGCAAAAGAACATTGATGTCGTCATCGAGTTTTCGGCCTTTGACAAACGTGGTGGTGTCGGCGGCGAGTTCCTTGATCTGTAAACCAGTGATGTATTCCGCCAAATTTTCCGCGTGCGTCCCGATGTCGCCGACGCAACCGCCCGCGCCGCTGCGCTTGGGATCCGTGCGCCACGCGGCTTGTTTTTGGTCGGAAGATTCCAGTCGCGTGGCGAGCCAGCCTTGCGGATATTCAACAATCACTTTGCGAATTTTGCCGAGCTTGCCCGCGCGAATGAGATGGCGCGCTTCTTTGACGAGCGGATAGCCGGTGTAATTGTGCGTAAGTCCGTAGAGCAAGCCGGTTTTCTTGACGAGATCGCGAATTTTTTTCGCTTCAGCGAGATTGAACGTCGCCGGTTTGTCGCTCAAAACGTGGAAGCCATTTTCCAACGCCATTTTCGCCGGAGGAAAGTGCATGTGATTCGGTGTGACGATGGCGACAAAATCCATGCGCTGATTAGCTGGTAATTTCGCTTCGGCTTTGATCATTTCTTCAAACGTTCCGTAACAACGCGACGCAGGAAGGAACAAATCTGCGCCACTGGCTTTGCTGCGTTCCGGGTCGGAGCTGAACGCGCCGCACACGAGTTCGATCTGTTGATCCATTGCGGCGGCGATTCGATGCACCGCGCCGATGAAAGCTCCGCGACCGCCGCCGACCATTCCAAAACGAATTTTTCTGCTCATAATAATTTCAAAAAAGTTAAAGTTTGAAGTTGATGTTGCGGACTTTATATTGACCGCGTTTTTCAAGTCAACGTGTGACTTGGCTCGATATGTTTACTGCCGCAGAACTCGCCAAACAACTGGAAGGAGAAGTCATCGGGGATGGTTGTGTTAAAATTTCTGGATTCGCTCCTGCAATAACCGCGAAATCCGGCGATCTCACTTTTGCCGAGAACGAAAAATATTTTGGCACCGCCG
>JBKJOZ010000037.1:0-4247 GCA_046595315.1 Limisphaerales bacterium | reverse complement strand
CGTTCTCCATTCACGCGCGCGTAACCGATTCCGACGAGTAATCCTGCCATGTGGGCCAGCGGAACAAGATCGCCACTCGCGCCGACGGAACCTTCGCTGGGAATTTCGGGAAGCACGCCGCGATTCAATGCCGCGAGCAGGAGATCAATGAGTTCTTCGCGGATGCCGGAAAAGCCGCGCGCCAACGTGTTCGCGCGAGCGAGCATAATGGAACGCGTTTCGGTTTCGGAAAACAGCGCGCCTTGTCCGACAAACAAATGGTGCAGCAGATTTATTTGATGTTGTTTTTGATCTTCGTTGGAAACGCGGAACCCGCTGAGTGGGCCAAAACCTGTGTTGATTCCATAAATGGCGCGGGGTTGTGCCGCGAGAGATTCGACCAGTTTGCGGCTGCGTTGCATGAGCGGGCGCGCCTCATCGGCGAGCGCGCAAGGCGTTTGGAACACGGCGATTTTCCAAACTTCGTTGATGGAGAGATTGTGTCCGTTGAGTTGGATGTTTTCGCTATTCAAAGGGCGTAGTTTTTATAGCAAACAACTTGAACAAGCAAGCGCGGGACAGTAGAACACCGCATCATTTTTAGAATTAGAAATAACGCCGCCATTCGCATCGCGCAAAACGCGTTTTACCACTCGCCCTCGCTCTAATATGTCTGAAAAATCCATCATCATCATCGGAGCGGGATTGGCCGGATTAGCGGCGGGAAGTTACGGGCAAATGAACGGTTATCGGACGCACATTCTCGAACATCACAGCGAACCCGGCGGAGTGGCGACGGCGTGGAAAAACAAAGATTATTTGATCGACGGCGGCATTCATTATTTGATGGGCCACAAGCCGGGCCAAACCGTCAACCACGTTTATCGCGAGTTGGGGATTTTTGAAAAACGAGATTATCCGGATCTCGAAACGTTCGTTCATTTCACCGACGAAATTACCGGTAGCAAAATCAGTTTCAGCCACGACTTGGATCGTTTGTCCGCAGACTTGAAACGCATCGCTCCCGCCGACGCAAAAATCATCGATGGATTTATCGCTGGTTCGCGCGCGATGCAAAAAGCGGATTTGTTTGGTTTGATGGAAACGCCGCCCGAAATGATGGGGCTTTTTGGGCCCGTCAAACAACTTTGGGGAATGCGCCGCGTGCTGCGTTATTTCGGGCCGGAGTTCAATCAATCGATGGAACAATACGCGCGCGCCGTGAAAGGCGACGGCTTGCGTCGCATCTTTGAAAATTTATTTCTGCCGGAAGTTCCCGTGTGGTTCGTGATGTTGATTCTCGGCCTGCTCCCGAATCGCCAATTGGGATTACTCACGAAAAGCTGCACCGATTTCGTCGGCAGCATGGAAGAGCGCTACAAAAGTTTGGGCGGACAGGTGACTTACAATTCTACGGTGAAAGAAGTGATCGTGGAAAATGATCGCGCGGTCGGCGTGCGTTTGGCTGATGGTTCGGAGATGCGCGCCGATGTCGTCGTTTCCGCAGGCGACGGACACAGCACAATTTTCAATTTGCTTGGCGGAAAATACATCGATAAGAAACTCACCGAACGTTACAAGAATTGGAAATTGCTCAGTCCCGTTGTGACGATCAGTTACGGCGTGAATCGCGAATTCAAGGGCGAAGAACCGTTGCGTTTTCTCTTCTTGAAAACACCACTGATGATTGGCGATGTCTCGCTGACAGGATTTCCCATTCGCTTTTTTAATTACAGCCCGCATTTCGCGCCGTCAGGAAAAACCGTTGTGCAAGCGTTGCTCCACACCGATTTCAATTGGTGGAACGAATTGCAAAAAGATCGTCCGCGTTACGACATCGCCAAAAAAGAACTCGCCGCGAAAGTTTTGGAGCGACTTGAACCGCATTATCCCGGCCTGACTGCGCAAGTCGAAGTGACGGATGTTGCGACGCCTTACACGACGTGGCGTTACACGCTGAACCGAGAAGGCGCGTTCATGGGCTGGATTCCCACGCCGCAAGCCATGCGTTCGCAGGTGAAAAAAACTCTCCCCGGTTTGCAGAATTTCTACATGGCCGGCCAATGGGTCATGCCTGGCGGCGGCGTGCCGCCGTGTCTTTATTCCGGTCGCCAAGTCATTCAACTTTTGTGCAAGCGTGACCGGAAAAAGTTTTCGGCGAGCAATCCATAAGCGAATCGGCACAGGCAAATTTATCGCCCGCCAAATGGTTCATTGACTCAACCTCAATAAAATAAAGTTTTTTGTGAGTGTTAAAAATGATAGCTTCTCGCTCTGTTTTTAAAAAACGTTCATCCAATTGTATTATGAAAATAAATTCCGCTGCTAAATTCCTCGCGTTAACCGCGCTCTGGTTTTCCGCTGCAACCACGTTTGCCGCCACGCTTTATCCCGTCGTTGTTGGAGACCGTTGGGGTTTCGCGGATAAATCCGGCAAGCTTGTGATCAACCCGCAGTTCGAACGCGCTGGTTCATTTTCCGGCGGTTTGGCCGAAGTTCGCATGGGCAAATGGGGCTATGTAAATACGGAAGGAAAAATTGTCGTGAACCCGCAGTTCGATGATTCGACCCCGTTCAGCGAAGGCTTGGCGGCTGTCGAGTTGGCGAAACGTCATGGTTACATCAACAACGAAGGTAAATACGTCATCAATCCTCAATTCGACGCCGCTGGGCCTTTTTCGGAAGGTCGCGCGCCGGTCAAAGTCGGTAAAATTTACGGCTACATCGACAAAACTGGGAACATCATCATCAATCCACAATTTAAAAATGCGGATGGATTTTCAGAAGGATTGGCTGCAGTCGAACTTGGCGGACGATTTGGCTACGTTGATCCGGCAGGAAAAATTGTGATCAATCCGCAATTCGACAAAGCAGGAGCCTTTTCCGATGGCTTGGCTGCTGTAAAAATGGGCAAAACCTGGGGCTTCGTGGACAAAGTTGGAAAGATCATCATCAACCCGCAATTCGACGAAGTAAATTCTGGCGGGAGCGGTCTTTGGAGTTGGTTCCGTAACAATCCGAAATCACGCGCCGGTGCTTTCGTTGATGGTTTAGCGCCAGTGCGTTTGGGCAAACTCTGGGGATTTATCGATAAAACCGGCAAATTTATTATCAATCCTCAATTTGAAGTGGCTAATCCATTTTCCGAAAATCTAGCCAGTGTGCGCATGGGCAAACGTTGGGGCTACATCGATAAAACTGGAAAATTCGCGATCAATCCGCAGTTCGATGAAGCCATGTCTTTCGCGGACGGTGCTGCGCGCGTCCAAGTCGCTCGCAAAACCGGCTACATCAATGCCGACGGCAAATTTATCTGGAATCCGGCGAACTAAGCGCATCGCCGTTTTATGGAAAGTCGAATCGCTTTGGTCACGGGAGCCAGTCGTGGCATTGGCCGCGCTGTGGCTCTCGCGCTCGCGACGAGCGGTTGTCATGTCCTGATTAATTTTCGGAGTCGTCAGGCCGATGCGGAAGAAACCTTGGGGCTGATTCAAAAAAACGGTGGCTCGGGCGACCTGGTTCCATTTGGTGTGGCGGATTCCGCAGCATGCGAAAAAGCGATTGAGCAAATTCTCCAGACGCACAAACGCATCGATATTTTAATCAACAACGCCGGCATTCGGGATGACACCGTTTTTGCGTTCATGTCTGGCGAACAGTGGTCGAAAGTGATCAACACAAATCTCAACAGCTTTTTCAACGTCACCCGTCCTGTCTCCAAACACATGGCTTTTCAACGCAAGGGACGCATCGTCACCATCGCTTCCACCTCTGGCCAAACGGGTGTCGCGGGACAGGTGAATTATTCCGCCGCCAAAGCCGGAGTCATCGGCGCATCCAAATCACTCGCGCGCGAATTGGCAAAACGCGGCATCACCGTCAATGTTCTCGCGCCGGGATTTATTGAAACCGACATGCTTGAAGGCGTGCCGCGCGAAGAGGTAATGCAGCAAATTCCTGCGGGTCGTTTTGGAAAACCGGAAGAAGTCGCGGCTGCTGCGGCGTTTCTTTGTTCCGATTCCGCCGGTTACATCAATGGGGCCGTAATCAATATCAACGGCGCACTTTACACCTGAGATGGCGGACGATTCTTCGCCAAAAAAACATTGGTCCGGCACTGGCAAATTGCGTGGTGGACGATCTGGTATTTGGTTTTTCATCACGGCGCTCCGCGTGTTGGGATTGCACGTCACCTATTTTTTGACCATTCCGGTCGCGATTTATTTTTCATTCACGTCGCCGGACGTCGCCGCCACGATGGATTATCA
>JBKJOZ010000226.1:0-2520 GCA_046595315.1 Limisphaerales bacterium | reverse complement strand
TCCCGGAAGTGCGTTTGGCGCGAATCAAATCAATCAGGATGAACAAGCGATTTTGAATCAGTTGAATTTTTTCGCGCTGTTCAATCACTCTTCCGGATTCTTCGCGCGCGCCGATGCTATTTGGTCGCAACAATCCAATCGCGGTTATGACCCTGACCTTCCCGGCGACGATTTTTGGCAGTTCAATTTGTTTGCGGGCTACCGTTTTTATCATCGCGCTGCGGAACTTCGTCTCGGGTTGTTAAATATTACCGATCAAAATTATCGGCTCAATCCGCTCAATCTTCACAACGAGATGCCGCGCGAAAGAACACTGTCCGCCAGTTTCAAATTTTATTTTTGAAATAATTTAAAATTTCAAAAGCGAATTGAATGTTCCGAAATAAAATTAAAGAAATTTGGCGTGGCGCTTCCGTTGGCGCATTGCTGGCAGTGGCACTCGGCCTTGCTTTGCTGCAAACCGATTTCGGAACCCAACTGATTCGGCTCAGCTACGACATTCCTTTTCTTCTACGACCCGTTGTGAAGCCGAGCGAAGCCGTGATGGTTTACATGGACGACGATTCTCACCGCGAATTGAATCAGCCTTACGACCGGGCTTGGGATCGCGGCGTTCACGCGCAACTTGTGGAACGCCTCGCTGCTGACGGCGCAAAAGCTGTCGTGTTCGATGTTCTTTTTACCGGCGCAAATCCGGAGCATCCCGAAGGCGACGAACGATTTGCGCGCGCGCTCAAAAAAAATGGAAGGGTGATTCTTGGCGCTGAATACACTCTGACCGCCGACGGAAATCCCACCATCATTCGCGCGATCGATCCGTTTTACGACACCGCCGCATCCGCGTTGGGTTTTGTGCAATTGATTCCCGATCAAGATTTCATTGTCCGCCGACATCTCCATGTTCCGCCGCACAAAGAAGCCGACGCTTACTCCAGCATGACTTGGGAAACCGCGAATTTACTCGGCGTGAATGCGACGAAAAATCCCAAAGACCGATTCACCGAACGTTGGATGAATTATTACGGCCCGCCCGGCACCATCAAAAGCGTCAGCTATCACCGCGCGATTGCGACCAACGAATTTTGTCCGGTTGGATTTTTCAGCAACAAAGTGGTTTTCGTTGGTGCCAATCTGAAATCTGAATTCAGTGGCAAACACAAAGATGAATATCGAACGCCTTACACCAAAGGCGGTGAATTCGGCGCGGCGGTGGACGTGCAGGCGACACAATTTCTAAATCTCCTTCATGGCGACTGGCTTAATCGACTTTCGCGCCCAACGGAATTTATTTTGATTACGCTCGCCGGAATTTTATTTGGCGTCGGCTTGGTTTTGTTCCGGCCACTTTCAGCTACTGGCGTTGCTCTTTTCGGCGCGGCAATTGTTACGTTAATCGCCCACGCTTTTTTTTGGAATCAGCGTCTCTGGTTTTCGTGGATGATTATTGTCTCCGTGCAAATTCCCGTCGCGCTCTTTTGGTCGATCCTGTTCAACTCGATCCAACTTTACGTCCAGAAAAAATTAGTTGAACAAACTCTCGCCCTTTATCTCTCACCCAAACTTGTTAAAAAATATTCACAGCAGAAATTTTCCGGCGATTCCAATCTGCTCAAACCCGGCGCGGAAAAACAGATGCTGACGATTTTGTTCAGTGACATCGCTGGTTTCACGTCGATTTCCGAAGGAATGGATTCCGACGACCTCGCTCGTTTGATGAATAAATATTTCGAAACCGCCGTTTCGCAATGCGTTCACAAGACCGACGGCACGGTGGTAAAATATATCGGCGACGCGATTTTTGCTTTTTGGAACGCGCCGGAATTGCAGATCGACCATCAGATGCGCGCGTGCGAAGCGGCGATGCGTTTTCAAGATCAAGCGGTGCAATACATCAACAATCAGGCGCTCGTGACGCGAATCGGTTTGCACACCGGCGTGGCGAACGTCGGAAATTTCGGCAGCACCACGCGAATCGATTACACGGCGATTGGCGAAAACATCAACCTCGCCGCGCGCATGGAAGGGTTGAATAAATATCTCGGCACGGAAACTTTGATCACGGGCGATACGGAAGCGGGTGTGCGCGACCGCGTCGTCACGCGCTACCTTGGGTTGTTTCGATTGAAAGGTTTTGAAAAAAGCGTGGAGGTTTATCAATTGATCGGGCCGTTGGACAAAGCCGAGGCTACGCAATCGCTGCGTAAAATTTTTGCACGCGCGTTGAAAAGTTTTCAGGAAAAGAATTTTGATGCGGCGAAAGCAGAGTTCAATGGCGTATTGAAACTTCAGCCGAACGACGGGCCGACGAAATTTTATCTGCACCAACTTGAGGAAATGCGCGCTGAATTTTTGCCAAGCACCTGGAAAGGCGAAGTGGAGTTGAAGGATAAGTAATTAAAAAACTTTCAGGCCAAGGAACGCGACGAACAATCCGAAAGCCATTCGCAAGGCGCTGCCGACGCGAGTGCGTTGTTCGGTGGCGGTTCCCCAATTCAAAATATCGCGCATTCTCCAGGGTGA
>JBKJOZ010000184.1:0-8455 GCA_046595315.1 Limisphaerales bacterium | reverse complement strand
CCGCAAACACGAAATCGAATGGGATGAAAAATATGTGTGGGATTGAACCATCCATGCCCCAACGGATCATTATCCCAAAGCGGCGAGCAACGCGCATGTTCGGAATGCCCCAACGGGGCATCGTCCCAAAGCCCAGGGTTGGCGTCCGACGCCTACCCTGGGAATGCCGTGTTTTATTTTCCCATCAACCCCAACGGGGTTGTGGCGCGGATACCGTGCGCACGAATGGCCGCAACCCCGTTGGGGTTGTTTCCGTTTTGCGACCGTTACCCAGGGTAGCTCGTGCCTCGCAACCCTGGGCTGGAGGACGTAGCCCCGTTGGGGCTGGGCAAGGAGGTGCGAAGTGAGCGAGTGGCAGCAAATGACACTTCGGGAAGCTGGCGTTTCGTTGATTGACTGCGACCATCGCACGCCGCCGCCATCTGACAAAGGCTACCCATACATTGCCATTCCACAACTCAAGCAAGGTCGTCTCGACCTTTCGGATGTTCGCCGGATAACTCGCGGGCATTTTGTTGACTGGACTCGGAAGGCGAATCCTCAAGCTGACGATGTTATTCTTTCTCGCCGATGCAATCCCGGCGAGACGGCTGTAGTTCCAGAAGGTTTGGAGTGTGCGCTCGGCCAAAACCTTGTTCTGCTTCGCTCGGATAGCGCAAAGATGTTTCCGCCATTCCTTCGCTGGCTTGTCCGTGGCGAGAAGTGGTGGGAGCAAATTGAAAAGTTTATGAACGTCGGCGCTATTTTCAGCAGCTTGAGGTGCGCAGACATTCCCAACTTTCAACTTCGCATTCCTCCACTCCCCGAACAGCGCGCCATTGCTGCGGTGTTGGGTGCGCTGGACGACAAGATTGAGTTGAACCGGCGGATGAACGAGACGCTGGAGGCGCTGGCCCAGAGCCTTTTCAAATCCTGGTTCGTGGACGCCACCCAAGCCGCCCTCCCCAAAGGCTGGCGCGAATCCACCATCGGCGAAGAAGTCCGCGTCGTGGGTGGCAGCACGCCCAGCACGACCAAGCCGGAGTTTTGGGAAGGCGGCACGCACCACTGGGCGACACCAAAAAACCTGTCGAATTTAAGAAGTCCGGTGTTGCTGGAAACAGAACGGAGAATCACCGACGCGGGTTTGCAGGAAATCAGTTCGGGCCTTTTGCCCGTCGGAACAGTTCTTCTCTCATCACGCGCTCCCATTGGCTACCTCGTCATTTCCGAAGTGCCGGTTGCGGTCAATCAAGGTTTTATCGCGCTGGTGTGTGACAAATCGTTGCCAAATTATTTTGTCCGCCTCTGGCTCAAGAACAACATGGAAGCCATCGAAGGCCGCGCAACGGCACGACGTTCATGGAAATCAGCAAGAGCAGCTTTCGCCCATTGCCAGTGGTTGTTCCGCCACCGACAATTCTTGCCGAGTTCACCAAGCAGGTTGAGCCACTTCACCGTCGAGTCGTTTCTAATCTCCAAGAATCCCGCACCCTCGCCGCGCTGCGGGACGCGCTGCTGCCGAAGCTGCTATCGGGCGAGTTGCGCGTGCCGGTGAACGAAGCCATTTGCGTATGAGTGAACTAAGAGAACTAATCAACATCTACTGCGATGAGAGCTGCCATCTGGAAAACGATGGGCAACCCATCATGGTTTTCGGGGCAATTTCTTGTCCCGAATCAGCGGTCAAGGAAACGCATCAGCAGATTCTTGAAATCATGCGGCGACATCGCGCCGCGTCGGAATTGAAATGGGTGAAAGTGAATCTGCCTCGGATAGCATTCTACCGCGAACTGGTGGATTACTTTTTCGACAATCCGAAGCTTAGATTCCGCGCATGGATCGTCACAAAGAAGGCGCATCTGAATCACGATTATTTTAATCGCGGCAGTCACGATTCGTTTTACTACAAAATGTATTACTACATGCTGCGCCCGCTGCTGCGGCGTCCGCATCGTTATCACATTTATCTCGATAAGAAAGACACGCGCAGCGCGGTGAAAGTTCGCAAGTTGGGCGAAGTCCTGCGCAGTTCAAAATACGACAGCGCCGGACTGATGGTTTCACGTGTGCAAACTGTGGAGTCTCACGACGTGCCTTTGATGCAACTGGCTGATTTATTGATTGGAGCGATTGCTTACCGAAATCGACCTGAGATTGTAAAAGTGGGGGGAGCAAAACATCAATTGATGCAGCATATCTCCGAGCGAACTGGCGGCGCGTTGATTGGGGACGTTCCACCATGGGAAATGAAGTTTAATTTTTACACGTTCACACCCCGCCCAACTTCGAATGAGTGAACCCGCATGGCTTCCACCTTTGCTGACGGTGAACCCGTGGAGCGGGAACACCTATGAGGAACTTTATGCTGTATTCCGGCACGATTTTGTGGAATCGCAACCACGTTATCGCGGCTTCCAAGTTTGGCATTTCAACGAAATAGAACAGGGCAAGGAAGTGATATTTTGGCATTTGACCGATAAAGGCAAAAGTCCGAATCGTCTTCCCGACCCAAAGCGAAGCGAGAGGCTGTGTTGGATTCGACCCATGCTTGAACACTGTCCCGATGCGGAAATGCTGGATTGGGACGTTGACGAAGATGGAGCGACCAAGACGTATGTTTGGCTCAAGAATTGTGATTTCGTGGTAATCATGAAGCGTTTGCCGAATGGCAGTCGGCGGTTGCTAACAGCGCACCACTTGGATTACCGAGACATGCGCGAAAAGCTGCAAAAGAAATATGAACGAAGAATCGGAATCGGAACTTAAAGCAAAGAGGCCTCCGCGATGCGGAGGCCCAACTCCTTCTGCAGCCTGGCAGATGAGGTGGATAAAAGATTCCTGTTACCGAATGAATTGTCAATAGGTTGTGAATAATGTTAAGAAGTATGGGATTATCGCCACAAATAATGACCGAAAACATCGTCGAGGAAGCCTGCCTCTCAATATTGCAAGCGTTAGGCTACTCGACGAAATACGGTCCGGAGATAACCGGCGGAGGGCTTCTTTCGGAACGTCTCGATTTTGGAGAAGTGGTTTTGCAGAAACAATTATGCTCCGCGTTGGAGAAGCTGAACCCGAAAATCCCACTGGAAGGCTTGCAAGAAGCGTTGCGCAAAGTCCGGCTCGTCAGTCATCCCACGCTCATCGAAAATAACCGCGCCTACCATCGCCTGCTGGTGGAAGGCGTGGACGTGGAGTTTCGGAACAAGGCCGGCGAAATTGTTCACGACAAAGTTTGGCTGATTGATTTCGCGAATCCGAACAGCAACGAATTTCTCGCTGTCAACCAGTTCACAGTCGAAGAAGGCCATTTCAATCGTCGCGCGGACGTGGTGGTGTTCATTAACGGAATTCTGCTGGCGGTCTTGGAACTCAAGAACATTGCGGATGAACAGGCCACCATTCGTAAGGCGTTCGATCAGTGCCAGACTTACAAGGCGCAAATCCCGTCGCTCTTCCACACCAACGCGCTGTTGGTGATTTCCGACGGCCACGAAGCGCGCCTCGGCACGGTCACGTCGGATTGGGAACGGTTCATGGCGTGGCGCACCGTCACGGGCAAGGAACTGATGCCTCCGGGTTCTTTGCAATTGGAAACGCTGCTCAAAGGCGTGTTCAAGAAGTCGCGCCTGTTGGATTTGATCCGCAACTTCATCGTGTTTGAAGATGACGGAGAAAAGGTCACGAAGAAGTTGGCGGGCTATCATCAATTCCACGCTGTGAACAAAGCCGTTGCGACAACGGTCGAAGCGTCGAGCGCCACCGGCGACAAGCGGGCGGGCGTCATCTGGCACACGCAAGGCAGCGGCAAGAGTCTTTCGATGGTCTTCTACGCCGGAAAGATCGTGCAGCACCCGGCTATGGAGAATCCCACCATCGTCGTGCTCACCGACCGCAACGATCTGGACAACCAGCTTCACGACACATTTTCGAATTGCGCGGAGTTGCTGCGGCAAAAGCCGGTGCAAGCGGAGAGCCGAGAACATTTGCGCGACTTGCTTAAGGTCGCGAGCGGCGGCGTGGTGTTCACCACGATTCAGAAATTTTTCCCAGAAGAAAAAGGCGGCAAACATCCGCTGCTTTCCGACCGGCGTAACATCGTCGTCATCGCCGACGAGGCGCACCGCAGCCAATACGATTTCATTGACGGCTTCGCCAAGCACATGCGCGATGCGTTGCCCAAGGCTTCGTTCATCGGCTTCACCGGCACGCCGATTGAAAGCGGCGACAAGAACACCCAGGCCGTGTTCGGCGATTACATTGACGTTTACGACATCCTCCAATCAAAGGAAGACAAGGCCACCGTGCCGATTTATTACGAAGGGCGGCTGGCGAAAATTGATTTGAAGCCGGAGGAACGCCCGAAGATTGACCCGAACTTCGCAGAGGTGACGGAAGACGCGGAGGAATCAATCAAGGAAGGTTTGCGTCGGAAATGGGCGCAAATCGAAGCGATGGTCGGGACGGAAAAACGAATCGCGCTCGTGGCTGAGGATTTGGTGAAGCATTGGGAAGCGCGCGACGCCGCGATGGAAGGCAAGGCGATGGTTGTCTGCATGAGCCGTCGCATTTGCGTGGAACTTTACAAGGCGATTCAGAAACTGCGTCCCGACTGGCATCACGATGACGATGACAAAGGCGCGATGAAGATTGTCATGTCCGGCTCGGCTTCCGATCATTTGGACTGGCAGAAACACATTCGCAGCAAAGGTCGTCGGGAAGAACTGGCGAAGAATTTCAAGAATCCAAAGAAGCCGTTCAAGATCGTCATTGTGCGCGACATGTGGCTGACGGGCTTTGACGCGCCGTGTCTGCACACGATGTATCTGGACAAACCAATGCGAGGTCACGGGCTGATGCAGGCCATAGCGCGGGTGAACCGCGTTTTCAAAGACAAGCCCGGCGGCTTGGTGGTGGATTATCTCGGACTGGCGGAGGAACTGAAACTGACGCTGGCCGATTACACGAACAGCAAAGGCAAAGGCGAAATCAAACTGGATCAAGAGTTAGCTGTGGCTGAAATGCTCAAACGCTATGAACAGGTTTGCGGCATCATGCACGGATTTGATTATCAATCCGCCGCTGAAGCTGCGCCTGCAGAGCGGATGTCGTTGATTGGCCTAGCCGTGAACCACGTGCTTGGGCAGGACGATGGGAAGCAACGCTACTTGCAAGCCGTCTCTGAACTTTCAAAAGCGTTTGCCTTGTCCGTTCCGCACGAGCAAGCGTTGGAGATTCGCGATGAAGTTGGATTTTTTCAGGAAGTCCGCTCCGTGCTTTCGAAGCCCGTTGATGGTGGCGACGGAAAGAAATCGTCCGAAGAATTGGAAACAGCAGTGCGACAAATTGTTTCCCGTGCCATTTCATCGGACAAGGTAATAGACATCTTCGACGCTGCTGGATTGAAGAGGCCGGACATCTCCATTCTCTCCGACGAGTTTCTCGCAGAAGTTCAACAATTGCCGCAACGCAATCTCGCGGTGGAGTTGTTGCAAAAGCTGCTCAACAACGAACTGAAAATCCGCTCCAAGAAATATCTCGTCCAGTCGCGCTCCTTCGCGGAAATGCTGGAAGCGACCATCCGCAGATACCAGAATCGCACCATCGAAGCCGCCCAAGTCATCGCGGAGTTAATCGAACTCGCCAAGCAAATGCGCGAAGGCCAAAAGCGCGGCGCTGACCTCGGCCTAACGGATGACGAGGTTGCTTTTTACGATGCCCTGGAAGTGAACGACAGCGCCGTGAAGGTTCTTGGTGAACCAATCTTGAAAGACATTGCGAGGGAGTTGGTGGCCCATGTTCGCAAGAGCGTGACGATTGACTGGACGCTCCGCGAATCCGCCCAAGCGCAAATCCGCGTCCTTGTCCGCCGCATCCTCCGCAAATACAGCTATCCGCCCGATAAACAAGAGAAGGCGACTCAAACGGTTTTGGAGCAAGCCAGGTTGCTTTGTGCGGAATGGCAAGGAATTTAGACAGATGCCAACCAATGGCAGGGCATGTGCCGCCAATTTAAAAATTGGAGCAATTTAACTTCACGCTATTAAACTACCCCTGGCGCGATGGACAGGAGTTTGAGGCTTTCCAGGCCCGACACGAGGTAGTTGCCCAAAAGAGATTTTCGCTCCGCGAATCATGGCCACTTATCATTCCGAACGCCCCCAAAACAAGGGGCACCAAACATCCCGTCCTGTACATATCAATCTCGGAAAATTTTTGTCGTCACCCAATTTCCTACGAACCGAAGAACATCCGCGACTGTGCTGGCGTTAAAATAATTCCATGCGATTGGGATTAAAAAAGTGCGCCTTCAACGCGTCGGAACTTTTCACAAATTGAATTCCGGCCCGAGATAAATTTCGCGCGCTTTCGCATCGTTGGCCAGAAATTCAGCCGAACCTTCGCGCAGCACTTCACCTTTCACGATGATGTAACCGCGGTCGATCAGCTTCAACATTTCGCGCACGCTGTGGTCGGTGATCAAAATTCCCAAACCGCGGTCGCGCAATCGGCGAACAATTTTTTGCACCTCATAAACGGCAATGGGATCGATCCCCGCAAATGGTTCATCGAGCAAAAGCAATTTTGGGCTGGTGACCAAAGCGCGGGTAATTTCTAAACGACGTTTTTCGCCGCCGCTTAACGTGTATGCCTTGCTCTTGGCAAGAGGAGCCAGGTCCAATTCGTTCAACAAATATTTCAAGCGCACCTTGCGCTCTTGCGAATCCATTTCGCACGTTTCCAGAATGGCGAGAATGTTTTGCTCGACGGTAAGTTTGCGGAAGACGGATGGCTCTTGCGTCAGGTAGCCAATGCCGAGCCGGGCGCGTTTATGCATTGGTAAAGTGGTCATTTCCTTCCCTTCGAATGTCACCGAGCCTTCATCGGGTTTCACAATTCCAACCACCATGTTGAAGGTGGTGGTTTTGCCCGCGCCGTTCGGGCCGAGGAGGCCGACGACTTCGCCCGCCGCGACGTTGATCGATACGCCGTTGACGACACGGCGCTCGCCGTATTGTTTGGCCAATTTATCTGTCGTAAGCAGGCTCATCGTTTTCGCAGCGCTTTCAAGGCATTGGTTGAGTTCAACGGAATCACTTTATATGGCATCGCGCTGACTTTGCCCGACTTTAAATTCCAGCGCAGAAAAGTCGCGTCATAGATGAGCATATCGTCCATCTTTGCTGAAGGTGTTCCGGTGAGTTCCACCGTTTCGGTAACGGCATCGTAAGTGACACGTTCTCCGAAAGCCTGGGCGGTGTTTTCCTTGTCGCCCAGCCGGTCGATTTTCTGCGCGACCATATTTCCATGCCCGGTCACGCTGGCCACCTGATTCGAGCGCTCCTGGAATTTCACATCCACAAAATCCCCGGAGATCCGTTCCAGCCGTTCGCCGAGCCGGATTTTTTCGATTTGTTCAGCGACCACATTTTTCTCCGCGTGAACACTTGTCATGAAACCGGTTTCGATCGAGCGATGGAGGGTCAACGATTGGCAAGTCAGGATTTTTTTCAGGAGATTGGTTGGAATCGCTGTTCCCGGAATGTCCTGAAGAACGACGTTTCCGTTGGCGACCACCTTTTCCAACTGATCGCTCGCGCCAAAGTAAAGGGTCGTGAAGTCGCAGAGCAGAGTGGTTTGTGAATCATTCTCGCCCGATAAATTGGCGCGGACATTTTTTGAAAAATTCGCGATGTTGGTCGCGTAAGAAAAATCTTCGCAAAAGACATCCACCACCCGTTGTGCCGTCCCCGCTGCATTGGTCGAGCCCAAATTCTTCGCAAATAGATTCGCGGGCATTCTCATTTGCACATTGGTTCTCGCTGCAAAATAGCGGTTCGTTTTTCCAACGATAAGAATCTCTGCGCGAATGCTGTTTTCCTTGATTCGCCATTCTGGATTTCCGGTCAACTCCATCAATCCAGAGGACTCGGTGTAAACGGCTCGACTGCCCGTCGCTCGGCTTTGGTCGCTCTCGCTGAGCATCACAACATTGGAATCAGCCACGATTTCCTGAATGGATCCGTTCGTCTCACCCAGCTTGAACGTCATCAAGTCCGAAGTGATTACCACAAACTGGTTGGTTAGCGCATTGGTTCGCGTGGTTGCATTTGCATTGAGCAGGTCAAGTTGGCCCAATTGCTCCCGTGGCATTTTAAACTTCGCATTGTTCTCCGCGCGAAAAATGTTGCTTCGGCGATCGAAGAAAAACAGATCAGCGGTTCCCACGCGCAGGCCGTCCTCCCATTTTGGATTGCCCATGAGTGCGACCGTTTCCCGGTTGGTGTTGACAATGTAAATCGCACGTTCGCCAGTGGCGCGGCTGTTGTCTTTTTTATTGATCACCACCACGTGATCTTCAGCCGTGATTTTCTGGATGCCTTTATTGGTGCCGTTCGAGCTTAACTCGATGTTTAGAAGATCGCACGTGAGTTCCATTTGCACGTCATCGACGCGCACATGGCCGGTGTAA